>JAJYIJ010000046.1 GCA_021790135.1 bacterium
CGCCCCAATGGTATTTTGGGAATTAATAAAGGCGTACGTGAGTGAGTATGTTTCTTTCTTATTGTATCCATTTGGCAATTTTAATTACGATATATATCATTTTGTCGGTTAGTCTTAATGCGGCGGTGGGCTACACTGGTTTGGTGAATTTTGGGCAAATTGGATTGTATGGCGTCGGTGCTTATACGTCGGCAATTTTGACGATGCATGGTGTCCCGTTTGGTATGGCTTTTGGCGCGGCTGGTTTAGCGGCCGCGCTCGCCGGGGTGGCAATTGTGCTGTTAACGCATCGTTTGGAAGGGGAATATTTAGCTTTGGCGACGCTTGGGCTTGGTTTTGTGGCCTACGCCGTTTTTTTGAATTGGCAGTCGCTTACGAACGGCGCTCTTGGCATCGCTGGAATCAGCCGGCCGATTATTTTTGGCTGGCAATTGACGACGCTGCCCGAGTATCTATTTTTTTCAACGGCAGTCTGTGTTGTAGCAGTCAGTATTGTTTACTTTTTCGTGCATTCCCGATTTGGAATAGCCCTGCAGGCGCTGCGCGATGATGAATTATATTTTGCTTCGCTCGGCAAGAATCCTCTGTTTCATAAGATCGCAAGCATGTTTGTTTCAGCTTTTTTGGCGGGCATCGCCGGCAGCCTTTATGCTCACTATATTTCTTTCATTGATCCGACCAGTTTCTTTTTGGACGGGTTAATTATTGTTTTTTCTATTATTATCCTTGGTGGTTTGGCTTCGATCCGCGGTACGGTGGCGGCCACGTTTATTTTGATTTTGTTGCCGGAGTTGCTCCGGTTTACGCCAATTTCTTCTGACATTCTTGGACCACTTCGACAGATTTTGTATGCCGTGATTTTACTGATGGTTTTGATTTGGCGTCCGCGCGGACTGTGGGGAAAGATTGATTTGCGTTAGCAGTATGCTTAGAGTTGAGAACATCCACAAATCATTTGGAGGAGTTGAGGCGATACAAGGCTCGAATTTTTCGGTGGCGTCGCAGCGCGTGACTGCCCTTATCGGGCCAAATGGCGCTGGTAAAACCACGCTCTTCGATATCATTACCGGCTTTGTCGCGCCGGATGCCGGCGAAATTTTTTTTGAAAATGAGGCAATTACTCGTTTGAAACCGTTTGAGCGTGCGCGCCGGGGTCTGTGCCGCACTTTTCAGCAAGTGCGGTTATTCAGCAATTTATCGATTTTTGATCACGCTGCTTTAGTTTTTGACAATGGTCAAAAGTGGTGGCATCACCTTGTACCTCCTGGACGGGCAGAGCGTGAGCGTTGTGTTCGACTGCTTGAGCGCGTGGGCCTTTCCGTTCGTCCGGAAGCCTTGGTTAGTGAACTCAGCTATGGCCAGCGTAAACTTCTCCAGCTTAGCTTGGCGCTTGAACGGCCACACACGCTGCTTTTTCTTGATGAGCCGGTTGCCGGAGTCAACAAGATAATTGAAGCCCAAATTGAGAAGACAATCATGGATTTGAAACAACAAGGCGAGACGATTCTTTTGATCGACCATGATATGCAGTTTGTTCGGTCGTTGGCTGATCAGGTGGTGGCGCTTGATGCCGGTATTGTTGTCGCGGAAGGAACGGCGGATACAGTTTTAAATAATCCGGTTGTGCTTGAAGCCTATTTAGGAAATTAAAATATGCTTCGTACTATTGATGTAGTAGCCGGATATGGCGAAATAAACGTACTCCAGCGCGTGAGCCTTGAAATTCCAACTGGCGTCATCGCTGTACTGATGGGACCAAACGGCGCCGGCAAATCAACGTTGCTTCGTTCGATTTTTAACCTTACCACGATTAGTGAAGGCAAAATTCTTTATGGCAATACCGACATTACCCGCTTCCCGACGCACCGATTGGTCGAAATGGGGTTAGCTTTCGTGTCGCAAGGGAAAATTAATTTTGGCACCCTCTCCGTGCGTGATAATTTACTGCTGGGGGCTTATCATATCAGAAATGAAAATGATATTCGAAAAGCGCTCACGCAGGTGGAGACGCAGTTTCCGATTTTAAAGAAAAAAGCAAATCATCACGCTTTTACTCTCTCAGGCGGAGAACAACAGATGCTCGCAATTGGTCGGGCGTTGATGAGTCAGCCCAGATTTTTGCTTCTCGACGAACCCTCGCTTGGCCTATCACCGAAATTGGTGCAGGAACTTTTTGTTAGAATTGCCGAGATTCGAGACGCCTTTCATACCACCATCGTCATTGTTGAACATAATTTAAAAAGTCTCCTAACTATTGCCGATATTGGTTTTGTGATGGTGGAAGGAAAAATTGTGGCGCAGGGGAGCTGTGCCACTTTGAAAGATAGCGCTATAATGAAACAAGTTTTTGTGGGAAAATATGATTGAACATATTCTCGATTTACACATTCATTCAAAATATGCTCGCGCCTGTTCGAAAGACTTGGAGTTAGCGACTATTGCCGCGGCTTGTGAGACGAAGGGCATCACGATCGTTTCGACCGGTGATTTTACGCATCCGGCTTGGTTTCGTTCCATGGAAGAGACACTTGAAGAGATAGGCACGAGTGGTCTTTTGCGGTTGAAGAGCGGCGCCAGCCCAACGCGATTTATTATTGGTACGGAAATTTCTTGCATCTATAAACATCGCGAAAAGACAAGACGACTACATTTACTAGTGTTCGCCCCAAACCTTGCCTGCGCCAAGGAGTTTAATACTCGCCTCGTCGCCCGCGGCGTCAACGTCAAATCTGACGGCCGACCTATTATGGGTCTTTCGGCGAAAGAGATTGTTAATTTGTGCGTTTCAATTGACCCCCGCATGATGGTCGTGCCAGCACATGCCTGGACGCCATGGTTTGCCGTCTTCGGTTCGAAGTCCGGTTATGATTCACTCGAGGAGTGTTTTGAGGAATTAACACCAGAAATTTTTGCGATTGAAACAGGGCTCTCGAGCGATCCGCCGATGAACCACCGCATCAGCGCTTTGGATCATCTCACCCTGATTTCTAATTCGGACGCGCATAGTCTTGGTAATTTGGGGCGCGAAGCTAATGTTTTCCATTTTGAGAATGAAGCAGATATTACGTACGAAGAAATTAGGCGTATCATCAAAAGTGGCGATCGAAAGAAGTTTTTATATACGATTGAATTTTATCCGGAAGAGGGCATGTATCATTATGATGGGCATCGCGATTGCGGTGTTAGTTTTTCGCCGGAACAAACCAAAAAAAATAAGGGCATTTGTCCGGTATGTAAAAAATCTTTGACTATTGGTGTGCTGTATCGTGTTGACAGCTTGGCCGATCGATCGGAAACGGACTGGCCAAAGAGTTTTATTCCTTTTCGCAGCATTATTCCGCTTCGCAACATCATCGCTTATGTTTTTGACGTCGGTAAAGCGAGTAAGAAAGTAGCAACCGAATATGAGCGTTTAATCGCGCGTCTTGGTCCCGAGTTTTCGATTTTGCTTCATCGCCCTGTCTCCGAAATCAAACGGGAGGCGAGTGATCCAAATATTGCTTTGGCCATTGCTAATATGCGCGCTAACAATGTTCGTTTGGTTCCCGGCTATGATGGCGTCTATGGCTCGGCTGATTTGTTGGTTGGGGGGCGAGCAATGGCACCAAAACAACAAGAGTTGTTATAAAAAATCTCGCCCCGCAGTAGCGGGACGAGATTTAGTGAAGACTATTATTTTTTCTTTTTACCGCCTTTTTTCTTTTTGGCGACTTTCTTCTTAGCAACTTTCTTTTTGGCGACTTTCTTCTTAGCTTTTTTCTTAGGCATAAAGTACACCTCCTCTCGACAGTCACGAGCGTGACGTAAAGATTGAATTATTTTTTTAAAACTCGCCAGAGCGAGATGAAGAAATTTTTACAAGACAAGCATCGCTGTAAAAATTTCTCCGGACGACCTATTAACTATAGTATAAAACGATTCAAAAAATAAATAAATAGTTTTTTTAAAAGTTATACACAGGCACATTAATTTTTTTTATTCAAATTAATTTTGTTTGATGACGCTTGGCAAATATTCAAACAGGTCGCTGGCGAGTATGCCTTCGCCAAATTTTTTGGCCGCAAGTTCACCGGCTTTTCCGGTGATGTAGGCAGCCGCGTCCGCGGCGACTCTTGGAGCGTGGCCGCGAGCAAGTAAGGCGCCGGCAACGCCGGCCAAGCAATCACCAAAACCTCCCTTGGTCATGTACACTGAGCCGGTCCGATTAAGCGTACAAGAATGGGAATCGGCGATAATATCAATTTTCCCTTTCAATAAGATTGTTGTTTGGAGCTTTTTGGCGGCCATAAGAGTTTTTCTTTGGCGATCCTTCAAATTATCCGCCACGCTGAGTCCCGTGAGAATTTGAAATTCTTGTGCGTGTGGTGTGACGATGATTGCTTTGTTGGCAATAATTTTTGGTGTCTCAGCAATAGCATGAATGGCCTCGGCATCTACAACCATTGGCAGCGAAAGCGAGGAAATTATTTTTCGGATGGCGGCGTGAGTTGTTTGGCTACGATGAAGACCGCCGCCAATAATGACCGCGGTAGAAATTTTTGCTAACTCAAAAATGAGTCGCATGTTTTTTACTGACAGCTCTCCCGCTAGAGGATAGGTAATAAGATCAGGATGTCCGTTTGCCGCAATGTCCATCGCTCGTTTTGGCCCGACAATTCTCGCGAGGTCAGCCCCGCTGCGCAGTGCCGCCAGGGCATTAAACACTGGGGTACCAGAGAAGTGGTTACTTCCGGCAACAATCAAAACAGAGCCGTGTTGTCCTTTGTGTGACCATGGCCGGCGTTTTGGATACAGTTTTTTTAAATCCATACCGCGAGAGGGTAAGGTTTCCGGAGAAAAATTGTGCTAATTTCGAAGTTCGTTTTTTTGCCTTAAATCGCCAGTGCTCCCGAAGGGAATCGAACCCCTGTCTTCAGGTTCGAAGCCTGATATTCTATCCGTTGAACTACGGGAGCATTGATAGGAATTGCCTATTTTTGGTGGGTCGGCTGGGGATCGAACCCAGGACCGTATCCTTAAGAGGGATCTGCTCTACCAGCTGAGCTACCGACCCATTACCTTTTAAACCGTCATATCATTCGGATCGCGTTTCATAATATTTATTTTTGGTCCTTTCCATTTTTTTATTTTGATAGCGGCTTCGGCTGCTTCCGTTTGTGCCTCTTGTTTGCTCGAACCAACACCCTCAGCCACGAGTTCCTTGTCGAGGAATACGCCAACACGGAACGACTTGTTGTGATCGGGCCCTTCTTCGTGAAGGACTCGGTAGGTGGGAGTGATGCCGAGCAATTCTTGCGCGGATTCTTGAAAACGACTTTTAGCATCTAGGTACAAACCGTTCTCCAAAATCATCGGCAGGCGGACTAAAATCCAACGGGTAATAAATTGTTGCGCTATCGTATAGCCTTTGTCAAGATAGATTGCTCCGATAACTGCTTCAATGGTATTTGCCATGATGTAATCGCGAGCTTTGGTGCCGGTGTCCTTGGCTTCACCATGACTCAGGAACAAATATGGTTCCATACCAATTTCGTACGCAATGCCGGCAAGAATTTTAGCATTTACGACTGCCGCGCGCCAGTTGGTCAGTTCGCCTTCGGGGTTGGCATATTCGTTGAACAGAAATTCCGTCACGACCAACTCCAAGACGGCATCGCCGAGAAATTCAAGTCGTTCATTTTGACCTAGTGGAAAATCGTGGTGTTCATTGAGGTATGAACGATGCACGAAAGCTTGGATCAAGTATTCCTTTTTTTGGAAGGTGACTCCGATTTTGTCTTCAAGCGAAGCAAAATTTTTTTCTTTTACTTCTGGTAAATCTTTGACAAGTGACATAGAGAAGCTTGTTAATCTCCACGTCTCTCATTATCTCTGCTGTATCTCACAAAGGAATGAGATAGAGAGGGATCAGGAGATACGATGAGAAAATGGTTATTTTTCTGTTGTTTGATTTTCTTTTGTGCTCGTATATAGTGAACCGAGTACGCCATTCACAAATTTACCCGATGATCCGCCGCCGAAATTTTTTGCTAATTCGATCGCTTCGTTAATGGCCACTTTTGGCGGGATGTCCTTGGCGAATTTAAGTTCCCAGACACCTAGACGCAGAATATTACGGTCGACAATTGTAATTTGGTTAATGGGCCAGCTGGGGGCGTAGCGGGAGATGATCTGGTCAATTTCTTCCAGATGTTCGGTGACACCATCAATCAAAGTTGTGACGAAAGCCTTTTCTTCCATGCCGGGGGCAAATTCTTTCAAATTATGCTCGAGGATGGCGGGCAGAATGGCGGTTGGCGAACCACGAAAATCCCATTCAAACAGAGACTGGAGAGCGATGGAACGAGCAAGGTGTCTGTTGGGCATACTCATTATGGTTCCCGCAAAAGGGACCTGGATTTATAATAAGTGGATCCTCTTTATGAGGGTACCTGACCAGGTTTATTTTTTTGGCGCTGCAACCTTAACTACTTGTCGGCCGCGGTAGGTGCCACAAAAGGCACAGGCACGGTGCGGACGGACGGCTTTGCCACATTTTGGACAATGATTAACGCTAATTCCTGACAAAGCGATGTGCGTCAGGCGGCGACGTTTATCACTGGAGGTTCGGCGATGACCGGGAAGACCCATACAATTATTAATTTCGTTAAATTAGTGAAAAAGTGCAAATACTATAGCATAAATAAAGGATTTTGGCAAGAGCTGTTATTTTATTTAAAATTTACAATTTTTAAGCCGGTGTTGGCTACGGTTTTTTCGGTTGACGCTCGAGACTGGAAACGGTACACTGGCAGCAGTATGATGCGACATCGATTTTTTACTAACCTTGACTTGTCGGGCGAGACGATCCGCTTGTTGGAGCGTGAGCAAATTCAGCAAATGAGCCGTGTTTTGCAATTGAAAGTCGGTGAAGAGATAATTCTTTTTAATGGTACGGGAGAAGAAGTGGCCGGGCGTATTACCATTCTCCGCGCAAAAGAAATTGAAATCGCAGTCAGTCGTCGCCAACAAAATACAAATGAACCAGCCCAGCGAGTGGTGCTTTACTCAGCAATTTTGAAACGGGATAATTTTGAATGGGTCGTACAAAAAGCGACTGAGGTGGGTGTGGCAGCAATCGTGCCGGTCGTCACCGAGCGGACGGTAAAACGTGGCCTTTCTTTCGAACGACTGCGGAAAATTGCGATTGAGGCGGCAGAACAGAGCGGCCGTGCGGTTGTGCCGGAGATACATGAAGCCATGGATCTGCCGCGTGCTTTTGCTGAGGCGGAGAACTTGTTCGGGACGTCTATTTTTTTAGATTTTTGTGATAAAAGTTTGACAGCGGAAGATTGCCGCCTATCTTCATCAAAAAATATCGCCCTTTTTATTGGCCCCGAAGGAGGCTGGAGCGAGACTGAGCGGATGCTGGCGGAAGAAAAAAAGTTTTTGATTCGTTCGCTCGGTAAAACGACACTCCGAGCAGAGACAGCAGCAATCATTGCCAGCTATTTTGCAACTCATCTGTGATCATATTCGTGTCTCAAAACCAAAAAGAATGGAATGCCTACGCGGCAAGGGCGGGGGCTTCTTTTTTGCAATCGTGGAGCTGGGGCGACATTCTTATCTCTGAGGGTAAATTGGTGGAACGCTTGGAAATCCGCAAAGAAGACAAAGTTGTTGCTTTGGCGCAGGTCGTGTATCAAAAATTGCCTTTTGGTTGGCAGTACGCTTTTTGTCCGGCCGGCCCATCCTTTATTGGTGGGAGCGATCATCAAAACTATGAGGCAGTTTGTTCGGCCTTGTTTGATTATTTAAAAATAAAGCGTTGTATTTTTGTACGCATAGAAC
>JAJYIJ010000047.1 GCA_021790135.1 bacterium
GGTGGTCGCCGTATCATCAATTTTTCCGGGTGCCGTTACCAGCGATTTATTCCCGACGGATGCAGGTAAATTAACTTACTATGATAAGAATTTTTTCGCCATGTATATTCCTGATTCAGTACTGCCAAAGCGTGTTGACGTGATGTCTTCCGGGATCGATGTGATGCCGACCTTGCTTCAGATTCTTAATATTAATATTCCGAATTCTTTTGAGGGGCATTCGATTTTTGATGATCAGAGTAAGTATCCCAATATTTTAGGAATGCATGAGCTCGGTTTATATATCAATCAACTCACGGCGAGTGGTACGCGAAAAATTTCGTACGACGTTCCAAGCGATATTCAGTGTCCGGCAAATTATAGTCCGACGTCGACGTCGGATTTTACCGAGTGTGATTATCTGCAATTTTATGAATGGAAACGGCAGATGTTTCAGGAGGGCCGTTTCTGGAAGCATTGGAATGATTAAGGAGGCAGTAAAAAGAGAGATCGACGTTGTTCAAACTGAGCGAACGTAGTATACTAGCAATATATAAAGTTACCATTTTATGTTTCCTGCAAAAAAACAACCACCACAATGGCTTGAACAAATAACCTTTTGGCTGTTGCTTTTGACAGTCGTCGTGGTGCCGCTTATCTTCCAGATCAATCTTGTAAATGCATTTATTTTGCCGAAGGAATATGCGATTGCCGGCGGAGTCGCCCTGATTCTCATTCTTTGGGCGGCGCGAGTTTTAACACGTCGAACCCTTGGTTATCACTCTACGCCTTTAACCGCAATTTTGATCGTGCTCCTTCTTGTGGTTTTGATCGTGACTTTTTTTGCGCCGTCTCTCCTGGTTGCTTTTGTGGGAAACCATGCTTATTTTAGCCAGAATGCAATTATTTTTATTAGTGGCATCGGCCTTTATTTTTTTCTCGTCGAGTATGTGACGACCAGGGTTCGTTGGACAGTGCTTCTTGATATTTTTATAGCGACAGGAGGTCTGACGGTAGTTTTTTTCCTGTTGCGAGTTTGGGGCGGCTCTCATCTGGCGGCTCTCTGGCCGAATATTTGGAATACGCTTGATGAAGGGAATGCTAATTTCGCTGTTTGGGTAGTGGTGGTATTTTTGTTGGCTGCCGGTCAACTCTTCAGCAAGGAGTCTCGGTCCTGGCGGGTTGTGCTTTACGGAGTGACAGCATTATTGGCCCTCGTGGCGGCGGTACTTTTGTCGTTCCAGACTGCTTGGTGGATTTTGCTCATTGGTCTTTTTGGCCTTTTGGTATTTAGCGCCGTTAGTTTTAAAAATATTCGAGGCTGGATGTTTTCTTTGAGCGTTCTCCTAACGACCGCATGTCTGGCCTTCATCTTTTTTGGAACGCCGGTTTCTTGGCGGGCAGTTTTGCCGCCGGAAATTTATTTGAATCAGCATGCTTCTTTGATCATCGCCGAGCGAGAGTTAGGCGCGGGAGTAAAAAATTTTTTGATTGGCACAGGGATGGGCACTTTTCCCGTCAGTTTCTCACAATTTCGTCCGGCTGATTTCAATTCCGACTCACTGCTGTGGTCGGTACGTTTTACGCGACCAGCCAGCAGTCTGCTTGCTCTAGCTACCGAGGGGGGAGCCTTACTTGTTATCAGTTTTTTGGCGTTAGTGGTACTGACGATTATATGGGTGATGAAAATATGGCGTGCAGCGCGCCAATCTGAAGAAAGTCGGGCTGTTGAATTTTTGCGGCATCCAATCAGCTCGGTGTCTATTTTTGCGGTTGCTTGGCCGTGGTTTGTTTTAACGGTTGCGACTGGTTTGGTGTACTTTACTGCCAGTCTCTGGTGGCTTTGGTGGCTTTTGCTCGGTGTCACGGCGGCGCTATTAACGGTCGCTGCTGATAAGGAACCCGTGGAAAAAAAATTTGGCGAACAAACGCCGGAACGTAATTTGGTCATTTCTTTTATCTTCATTGCGGCGGCTATTGGAATTTTATTTTTGATTATCGAGGGTGTTCGTTATTATGAGGCGGAATTGTCTTATCATACGGCACTGGTGAGCCACTCGTTGCCGGCGGCGGAAAATAATTTGGAGCAAGCAATTAATTATTCTGGTTCTGTCGCTGATTATCATGCTGTGCTTGCTCAGGCTTTTCGTCTGGATGCTCTGCTCAGCGCTCAAACCAGTACACCGGATTTACAACATATTAATACATTAGTTTCCAATTCAATTGAACAGGCAAAAATAGCCACAACGATGGATCCACAATTAGTTACGATGTGGGAAAATTTGGCGACAATGTATGAAACAACCGCTAATTTGTTGCCTAATGCTTACACGTGGGCGATAGGATCATTAAAGCAGGCTTTGACTCTTGATCCGACGGATCCAAGCATCATGTTGCGTCTCGGCAATGACTATGTAGCGAATAAACAATATAATGAAGCGGAGCAACAATATAAGGCGGCCGTTGGTATTAAAGTTGATTATGTTGATGCCTACGTGGCTTTGGCGGGAGTGTATGAACAGTTAGGCCAGCTTGATGACGCGGTGGCTACCTACGTCAAAATGCCGGCCGCCGGAGAAAATAATGCCACTATTCTTTTCGACTACGGCAGGGTTCTTTATAATCGTAACAAGGCAGGGGATCGCGACTTGGCAGAAAAAATTTGGTTAAGCCTCATCGCCCAAGATCCAAATAACGCCAATGCTCTCTACAGTCTCGGTTTGCTCTATCAAAGCCGTGGTAACACAAGCCTTGCTCTTCAGTATTTCAAGAAAGTACAGGCTTTGAATCCAGATAATAAAGATTTACAAGAGAAAATTGATTTCCTCCTTGGCCGTTCTGTTCCGATCGCCCCCGTGACCAGCACTGCTCACTAGTCTCGCATTCTTTCGGAAAAAAATTAGTCCTCAGGGAAAATTGTTTTGTCGTTTTCGTCGTAGAGAGAAATAGCCAAAACCGGACAAGATTCAGCCGCCAGCCGAATGGTATCCTCGTCGGTGGAATTGGGGTCAACGACGTAGGCGAGATTCTCTTCGTCAAGTTGAAAAACACCTGGCGCCGCGGCGACACAGGGCCCGGCGCCAATGCATTTGCTGCGGTCCACGGCGATGCGGCATATTTGGCCGCCCGCGCGGATTTTTTGAGAGATAATATTTTCCGGCACATTGGCAGGGAGCGATACAATTTTTGTCATAAAAGTTACAAATTAAAAAGATCTCATTTTTTAGGAATCATATCAAATACCAAATAGTGAGCGGAGCTCTTCCGGCATTTTGTAGGGAGGATCAAACGTCAATTCAATGTCGACTTTTTTTGCTCCCATAGTGTGGAGCGCAGTTTTGATTTCTTCTTGTAATTCAGGCCCCCAAGGGCAAAAGGGCGTCGTGTACGTCATGAGAATATTGATGCTTGTCTTTTTTTCGTTGACAGAAAGCGAATAAATTAACCCCATACTCCAGATATCCAAATGGAGTTCAGGGTCTTTGACCGTTTTAAGCTTGGCGATGACTTCATTTTTGTTGAACATACAATGCCATTATTTTGTGAAATTCTTATACCCTTTTTCTTCAATTTCATTGGCTAATTTTTTGTCGCCGCTTTTGACAATTTTCCCACGCACCATCACGTGTACTTTGTCGGGAGCGACATATTTAAGAATTCTATTGTAATGGGTAATAAGCACAACGGCATTTTTTTTATTTTTGAAACGATTGATGCCGTTCGCGACGATTTTGAGTGCATCAACATCAAGGCCCGAATCTATTTCGTCGAGAATAGCATATTTCGGATTAAACAGCAGAAGTTGAAGAATTTCGCTGCGCTTTTTTTCTCCGCCGGAAAAGCCAGTTCCGAGCGAACGAGTGGCAAATTCCGGTTTTATTTTTAAGCCGGCTATTTTTTCGGCAAGTATTTTTCGGAAGGCGAGCGGATCGACGTTCTTGCCGGAAAGGCTGCTTGTAGCTAAGTGTGAGAAATTGGCCAGACTGACGCCGGGAATTTCTGGCGGGTACTGCATTGAGAGAAATAATCCGCGCCGGGCGCGTTCATCGGGCGAAAGTCTCGTAGCGTCGGTTTGGTCAATCATAATTTTCCCTTGCGTCACTTCATAGTGCGGATGTCCAAGGAGGGCGGCCGCCAAGGTCGATTTGCCGCTGCCGTTCGGTCCCATGATGGCGTGCACTTCGCCTGGCTTGATTGCCAAATTTAAACCACGGATAATTTCTTTATCCGCGGCGGAAATATGGAGATTGGAAATAATTAACGACATATCTTTTTTAACGTTTCGAGACAGAGCGTGGCACAGCGCAAGCGAGTAGGGTTGAGATTTTTGAGTCCGAGCAGCTGTAACATTTTTTGGTTGCTGATTTTTTTAATCGCATTTCGTTTTTTGCCTTTAATTTTTTCAGTCAAAATCGATGCGGCCGCTTGTGACACAGCGCAACCATCGCCTTGCCAGGCAACGGCTTTGACAGCGTTATTGGTATCCCATTTAACACATACTTCAATAGTGTCGCCGCAGGAAGGGTTATGTTCGGTTTGGCGCGCATCACAATCCGGCAGCACCCTCTTATTGAGGGGATGCTTATAAAGATCAAGCAGTAGTTCGTGATAGATAGCATCGGTCATAAGAACATCTTTTTTATTTTTTGGATTCCTTTTGCCAAAGCGTCAATTTCTTTTTTTGTCGTGTAGATACCAAACGACGCGCGAGCAGTGGCGGAAATGTTGAGATAGTGGTGAAGAGGTTCGGCACAGTGGTATCCTGCCCGCAGGCAAATTTTTTTCTGGTTAAGAATATCGGCAATATCGTGCGGATGCACACCGGGAATAGTGAAAGCGATAACGCCGATGCGGTTGCGGACCGGTCCAATGATAGTTACTTCATTTTTTAATTTTTTTAATGCATGTGCAGTCAATTCTGATTCGTGATTTTGAATTTTTTTCCAGCCGAGTTTCATAATGAAGTCGGCGGCGGCACCGAGACCGATGGCACCGGCAATATTTGGTGTTCCGGCTTCGAATTTGTGCGGGCTCGGCATCCAATCGGCGCTTTCGTAGGAAACGGAACGGACCATTTCACCGCCGAAGAAAAATGGTTCCAAGTGTTCGTCAAGTAACATTTTTTTCCCGTAGAGTGCGCCGCTGCCGGTCGGGCCATACATTTTATGTCCGGAAAAAACAAGAAAATCGCAATCCAATTTTTTAACATCAATCGGCAGGTGAGCGATCGCTTGGGCGGCGTCGACAATAGCCAAGGCGCGAGGTGCTTTTTGGCGGACGAGGCGAATGAGCTCTTCGGCTGGCGTGATGTTGCCAAGAACATTGGAAACTAAAGTGAAACTTACAATTTTTGTGTTAGCATCAATCAATTTTTTGGCTGACTCTAAATCAAGTTCATATTTTTTCAACTCAATAAACCGTAATTCAAATCCATAGTGTTTGGCCATTTCTTGCCACGGAACGAGGTTGGCGTGGTGCTCTAACCGCGTCAGGACAACGTTATCGCGGTGGGAGAGGCGCGGAGACAGGGAGTAGGCGAGGCTATTCAAACCCATTGTCGTGCCGCTCGTGAAAATGATTTCTTCGCGCTTGGCCTTGATAAGATGGGCGACAGAATCGCGCGCCGACTCGTAGGCATTGGTCGCTTTGGTAGCGAGTGCATAAAAGCCGCGGTGCACATTGGCGCGATAGTTTGTGTAGTAGGCGGTCAGGGCGTCAATAACAACTTGCGGTGTTTGCGTCGTGGCAGCACTATCAAGATAGATTAGATCTTTTTGGTGTCTGAAAATGGGGAAATGTTTTTTTATTGCTTCCATATATACAGTTTATCCTACCGCTCCTTCCATCTCCAGTTCAATTAATTTATTCAGCTCAAGCGCATATTCCACCGGCAGGGCTTTGATAATTGGTTCAATAAATCCGGAAACGAGAAGACGCGTTGCTTCGGCTTCGCTGAAACCGCGCGTCTCTAAAAAAAAGATTTCTTCTTCGCCGATTTTGCCGACGCGCGCTTCATGGGCCACGCTTACTTGATCATTTTTGATTTTTAATTCCGGAATCGTATTGGCGATGGATTTTTTCCCAATCAGGAGGGCGTCGCATGACATGGAGGCGGTAACGTTGGTTGCATTTGCTGCGATACTGATGAGGCCGCGAAAGGTGTTGACACCCCCGTCAACGGAAATGGATTTTGATACGATGGTTGAAGCGGTGTGTGGGGCGAGATGAATGGCTTTGGCACCGGTATCCTGATTTTGACCGGAACCGGCGAAAGCGATGCCAAGACTGTCGGAGCGAGCGCCCTCTGCCCGTAAGATGGATGTCGGGTAGAGCATCGTTGCACCACTGCCGAGGTTGCCACTGACCCACTCAATAGTGCCGCCATCGTCGACAAGCGCGCGTTTTGTGTTGAGATTGTAGGTGTCTTTTGACCAGTTTTCAATGGAGGAATAGCGCACGCGTGCATCCTTGCCAACAAAAATTTCCACGCAGCCGGCGTGCAGCGAACTTTTGTTATAACGCGGAGCGCTGCAGCCTTCGATGTAATGCACTTCGGAACCTTCGTCGGCGATGATGAGCGTGTGCTCAAATTGACCGCCGCTTTCGGCATTCATGCGGAAATAGGCTTGCAGCGGCAGCTCGATATGAACATTTTTCGGCACGAAGATGAATGTTCCGCCGCTCCAGACCGCCCCATGCAGCATGACAAATTTATGATCACTGATCGGCACACATTCAGTCATGAAATATTTTTTGACGAGCTCAGGATATTTTTGAACAGCCACGTCCATGTTTTCAAAAATGACGCCTTGCGCCTCCCATTTCTTCTTGAGGTTGTGGTACACGATGTCGGAGTCGTATTGCGCGCCGACACCAGCCAAGGCCGTGCGTTCGGCCTCGGGAATGCCGAGTTGTTCAAATGTTCGTTTGATTTCTTTCGGCACTTTGTCCCAACTGGTGGCCTCGCTAGTATCCGGACGCACAAAATACACGATGCTATTCAGATCGAGTTGGGAGAGATTTGGTCCAAAGCCTGGAAGCGGCGACGATTCAAAATGTTTGAGGGCAGAGAGACGCTTGGCCAGCATCCAGGCTGGCTCGTCTTTCTGTTCAGAAATTTCTCGAACAATTTTTTCGTTGAGGCCGGGCTCGGCTTGAAACCTCACGGCTGCTTTGTCGGCTCGGTCGAGGTTTTTTTGTCTGACAGCAACCTCGGCACGGCTCGTTTTTTTGGGAGACATTTTTGATATTGCCAGCGCATCTTTTTTGTGATACGATGGTCACACATTTTGGCTTTGTTAACGCCAAATATATTCGTAGTATACTAAAGAAAGGGGCTCGTTGTCAATCTATGCCGGAAACACATTTTTTTTCGCTTCCATTATTAGATAAACAACAACTCACTGCTAATGTATTTGCCTTTCGTTTTGAAAAACCGGTTGATTTT
>JAJYIJ010000048.1 GCA_021790135.1 bacterium
AATTGGCACAGCTACTACCCTATTTCCAATATAAAAATTTGTATATGTGGCGGGCAAGCGACGCTCTTTATAAATAACCGCATCAGGCATTGGAAGTTCGACAATATTAAGAGCGACATTATTTTGATCGCTCATTTTCTCAAGGGCGGCAAAATTTTCTTCCAAAGTTTGATAATTAACATCATTCTTGTTTTTTTCACGCGGTGCAACAACAGTATTTTTATTTACAAAACGCGCCAAACTATCAATATGAGCGCTCGTATCATCACCGGCCAGCGGTTTGCCCGGCAACCATAAAATTTTTGTAATGCCAAAATATTTTTTCAATCGATCAATAATTTGATCCTTACTCAAATTTGGATTGCGATTTGAATTCAAGAGACACGCGCTTGTTGTGAGGAGCAGGCCCTCACCGTTCACATCAATAGAACCCCCTTCAAGAACCATTCTTGGATATACAACCGGGATGCCAAGAGCTTTGCCGACTTTGGTCGGGACGACATCATCAAGATCATGTGGCCACGGATCGCCATAGGCATTATAGTCCCAATCCAAAATTACCCGCTCCTTTTTTTCATTATAGACAAAAATCGGACCATGGTCCCGGCTCCACGAGGCATTCGTTGGAATCGGAAAAAATTGGAGTTGTTCTGAGTTGAAAGTAACATTTTTTTCTGCTAAGATGCGCCGCGCTTCTGTTTCCATTTTTTCGTCATTAACGCAAATATATACTTTTTCACTCGACAAAAAAGCACGTATTATTTCAGCGTAGACAAAAGGAATTGGCGCTAGTTTGCCAGGAAAATGAGGCTCAAAATGCGGCCAAGCCAACCAAACCGCTTCATGCGGTTCCCATTCGGCTGGCATGCGATACGTCATATTATCTTTGACAGTTTTCACTCTTTATCCTTCTCTCCTCTAAAAATGGCCATTCTTCACGCATTTCTTTGATGAGATCGAGATCAATGCTCACGATGATATTCTCTTCTTTATTGCTCGACGCCTTGGCGGTGACACGACCGTATGGATCGCTAACAAATGAGGTGCCCCAGAATTTTAATTCGCCTTCTAGGCCAATACGGTTTACGGCCGCCACAAATACATTATTATCGATTCCGTGGTTCCTCTGTGTGATCTGCCAGGCTTCATATTCGGCTTGGTTCTTCCATTTTCGATCAATCTGCGGCCAGCCGATAGCGGTTGGATAAAACAAGATTTCTGCTCCTTGAGCGGCGGCAATGCGAGCTCCTTCGGGAAACCACTGGTCATAACAAATAAGAGGAGCAATGGTAGCATAGGGCGTCTTGATCGCCTTGAAACCTTCTTCACCTTTAGAAAAATAATAATCTTCAGAATATAAGCCCGGCGGCAACGAGGGAATATGCATTTTATGATAGGTATCTAAAATTTGGCCGTCGGTACCAATCACAGCAATACTGTTAAAATATTTTTTATTTTTGGTCTTCTCAAATAAAGAGACAAGAATGACTGCTTTATATTTTTTCGCGAGTTCACTAAATGCTTCAGTTGTCGGGCCTGGAATGGTTTCGGCAAGATCAAACCATTTTTCCTCTTTCGGCCCCTGACAAAAATAATGAGAAAGAAATAATTCTGGTAAACAAATAATTTGCGCTCCGGCCTTGGCGCAGACTTCAACTTTTTTTAATGCTTTAGCAAGATTTTTTTTTGGAGGAGCGTCACAGCTCATCTGAATGAGCCCAATAGTTACTTTTTTGGGCATATTTTATAGATCTAGTAGTACCGCCGCCAACCAAGGGAAGACAACCGTGGCGTCGCTTTGGATTATTTGATAGAAACTATCCGTGGAAAGCTTGTCCCAGGTAATTTTTTCCTTGCCACCAGCGCCGGAGTATGAGCCATAGGACATCGGCGAAGAACCAATTTCGATGAATCCGGCCCAATCGCGCACTTGGCCGTGCAAGCCGAGATCGTGCTTGAGCGAAGGAACGACGCAGATTGGAAAGTCGGCCGCGATGCCACCGCCGAGCTGCAAAAAGGCGATCGGTGCATCTTTGGATTCGCGCATATACCATTCATAGAGCCAGGTGAAGTACTCCAAACCCGTTTTCATGACTGCCTGGCTAACGGTCGGCGTGTCTTTCGGCTTAAAGCTGCCGCCGTAAGTATAGCTGGCAAAAATATTGCCCATCGTGGAATCTTCAAAACCAGGCACCACGATTGGAATATTTTTTTGGTACGCGGCATAGGCCCAGCAGTCTTCCGGGTTGGCGCCGTGGTCTGGCTTGATTAGCCCTTCGGTAAATAAGCGGCGAAAATATTCATGGGGGAAATAGCGTTCGCCTTTTTGTTCGGCTTCCTGCCAAAATTTTAAAAGATGTGGTTCCATGATACGCACACTTTCATCCTCAGGTAAAAACGTATCGGTAATACGGCGCAAACCGGCATCACGCAACTCAGCTTCTTGTTCAGGAGTCAGTTCAGTGTAGCGCGGAATGTAGGCGTAGTGCGAATGCGCGACGTAGCGATAGTAGGATTCTTCATGGTTGGCACCGGTCGCGGAAATGAGATGCACTTTGCCTTGGCGAATTAATTCCGCCAGCATCACGCCGACTTGGAAAGAACTCAGTGCACCGGAAATAGTGACGACCAGCTTGCCCCCTTTTTTTAAATGCTCCTTCAGCCACAGAGCGGCCTGCAGAGTGGAGCCGCCATTGCAGTGATTGAGCGTGCGTGCAGCGAAAGAAGCTACTGGCGTTTTGCTCTTTTTAACATAGTCACTCAAACTGCCGGCTGCTGCTACACCGGCCCCGCCATCAGTGACAATGAGTTTACGCAATGCCGGAGATAATTTGTTTAAAGTAGTTTTGTCCATATTATTACCATCCAAATAATTTACCAATTTCCTCAGGTGATTCGCGTTTACGTGCGACTGTCACGAGGCCATTTTGCAAGACGATTTTGGCCGGTGAAGAAATAAGACAATGATGCATTGAAAAAGCGTCCTGGTAGGCGCCAGTGTCAAGAACCGCAATGAACATATCTTCGCCTGGTGCTAAATCGGAAAAGCGAGGTAAAAGCACATGGCCGTCAGCATCAGCATATTTGTCATCGCTATCACAGGTCAAACCAGCCAGCCAAACACGCTCTTTTTTAGGGGCAGCCATATGGTTCACTGGAATAACATGCCATTTTTGGTGAATGGCCCAGGTGTCAAGCAGGTCGGTCATAAAACTACCATCAATTATATACCATTTCTGCGCAACGCCCTTTGGTATGTCCTTGGTATCAATAACTTTGAACACTGTGAACTGCGAGGGAGCAGCAATATACTGTCCCCATTCAGTTATAATGTTTGGGTGCGGAACACCGGCTTTCTCACTTAAATCATACAGAGTAGAAACAATTCGCTTGACGACTGATTCCATCCTGTACATTTTTTTCTTTTGGTAAGAAATGGCGAGACCACCGCCGACATCGAGCGTATCGAGGGTTGGGTTTAACTGACGTAATTTCACATATATTTTAAATGCCTCGCGCAACGCAATGATAATGTCGTTTTCATTACCTATCTGCGAACCAAGATGATAATGGAGTACTTTAAGGTTACGAACCTTACCAAGGCTCAGTGCTTCTTCAGGAGTGAGGCCAAAACGGTCTATTTTTTTATCCCAATGTGAGCTCACTTTAATATCCATGTTCAAACGCACACCCCGTTCGCCTTTAAAGTCTTTAAGTAGCTCGGCCTCATTAAGTGTTTCAATAATTGGAGTAATGGTTAAATTTTTATCCTCAAGGTACTGAATCAATTTAAGATACTGCACGGTTTTTGGCCCATTACACAGAATACGAATTTTAGAATGGAAATTTTCCCCCTCCCACATCTTTTTTACTACCCATAGTTCGTTGGCCGACGTTACCTCAAGATGAGCCCCCTCAGCAACAAGCGGGAGTACAAATTCTTTATTTTGATTCACTTTCATTGGAAAATGATAGGTAAATTTCCCCTTATATTTCTGTGTCTTAATTGTACCAGTAAAGGTTTCAATCAGGTGTGATAACCGCTGTTCCAACACGGAAGGCATAAATACCTTTATCGAAGAATCAAATTTGCGTGCCAAATCATATATATTATACTGGTAGTTTCCCTCACGTACGACGAGTTCTCCGTCGGTATTCATATCAAACTGCTCTGTATTAAATTCTTTTTTTCCCAGTTTCCAAAATTGTTTATAATTTTTACTTTTCATACCTAACTCAATGGAATGATTGAACCGCTCCGCTAGCCGGTGCGGCTAAAAATACAATTAAAGTGCCCATAGCATACTACTTCACCGGTCGCCCTGTCAATAAAAAATGGCTTCTCTATTGCTTATTCTGCATAATCAAACGTAAGCGCCAGTTCAATACCACGCAGGCGGTTCAATTCGTCTCTCCGGCCCTGATATTGGTCAAGGAGACGGTTCATTTTTTCCGGTGCTACTTTCGGCCCCAGAAAACACAGGCCTTGTTCAAATGCATCAATTTCAGCTTTGAGCTCATTGGCCAAATTGGGATGGTCGGATTCGCGTTTCCCAAGATCCCTGAGCTTCTCCACCATTGCTCTAATTTCTGCTAAAATATGCGAAAATTCAACAACGCGGGAAAGATATTTATCGCGCCACAAGCCAACTACTTGGTTATCAGTAAATTGTTCCAATTCTCGACGGGTCTCAACCAGGGCGGCGGCCAAATCGATCCTTTCTTCGCCGGAGAAAAATTCGGCCGGACGGCCAGAGTATAAATCCGTGAACGTACCACCATACACCACAAAATCTTCATAGCGCCGTCCAAGTTCGGGTGTGAGTTTTGGCACAAGAAATTTCTCCGCCATTTGCCCGACAGCGGTATCATAAAATTCCTGATAGGCTTCAAGCCATGGCCAGGCTTCATACCCAACATTGACCATTAACGTTTCAATGGCTTCAAGCGCGACTGGCGGTGCACTTTCAAGGTACGCCAACGTCTGCCGCATTTTCATTTTACTATCGACCGGAAAGAGTGGCGGCAGTTGTTCGTAAAGGTGGCGGAATAATGAAACAGTAGATTGCATACATCAGGATACGAAGTTCGCAATATAATAAAGCGCAATTCCAGCGGCGACACTGACATTCAAACTTGTTTTGGTGCCCCGCATTGGTAAATGGACAGTTTCGTCGCAAAGTTCAAGCAATCTTTTTGGCACACCGGTTTTCTCGTTGCCAACGATAAGGGCTAAAGGAAACTTTGGCTGCCATGTATATATACTAACACTTTTCGCCGTGGACTCCAACGCCACAATGGTGTAGCCGAATTGCTTTAATTTTTTTAGAAGACGCCCTGGTTGCCGATGGTATTCAAATGGGACAACTTTTTCGGCGCCGAGGGACACTTTATCAACTTGTGTATGTGGCGGACAGGGACTATAGCCACAAAGGTAAATTTTATTGACGCCGGCGCCGTCGGCCGTGCGAAACATCGCCCCAACATTATGCCCGGAACGAATGTTAGGAACGATTAAGACAAATTGATCTTGCTTGTTTATCCTTTGTTCATGTTGAGATGAAACAGAAACATGGGATTGGGACATACACAATGAAATTCAACCAAAACGGAACAAGATAGCGATCGAGGCCAGACCGAGGGCAAGGCCAACAAGTTCGATTGCCGTTATTTTTTCTTTATAAAACAAGGCGCCGACGAAGAACAGGGCAATAACAACCGTGACGGCGTAGAGTGCGCCGATGATAGACAGTTCTTCTTGGCGCATCACATAAAACCAACCAATCGCTGTCAATCCATAAATAAGGCCGCCAGCCAAAAGCCACGGCCAACCGGTGAGTGCACGGCGCAGGGTTGCTTCTTTAATTAAAATATCGCCGACAACGGTTATGATGCCTAGGAAAAAGCATAATAACATCACCAGCCAAACTTTGTTCATATTTTTTTAGATAGATTGCTTAGCCACAGATGCTGCCCGGCCGTGAGAGCGATTGCGAGGGCATCGGCAGCGTCATCGGATTTGATTTTTTCTTTAAACCCGAGGGCGAGGGCGACAATTTTTTGCATTTGTCCTTTTACCGCTCGGCCGTAGCCAGTCATGGCTTGCTTAACTTCCAAGGGCGTGAATTCATCCACCGGCAATTTATTTTCTACAGCGGCAAGAATAATAACCCCGCGCGCCTGCGCTACGTCAATGGCAGTGGTAACATTTTTAAAAAAGAAAAGTTCTTCCACGGCCATTCGCGTCGGCTGATATTTTTTAATGAGCAGCGTCACTTCTTTGTGAATAGTTTTAAGTCTTTCAACAAACGTTTCCTTCGGGCTCGTCGCCACACAACCATAGGTGATGGCTGACCACTCATTACCTGCAACTTTTTCGATAATTCCATACCCCATCCGGCCGAAGCCGGGATCGATGCCGAGAATACGCTCAACCTTCATATTAGGCGGCGTTGGTATAATAATCTTCAACATCATCATTATTTTCCAAGTCGCTAAAAAGATTGGCGAGCCCATTTTCCACTTCTGACGAAATCGGAATGGTGTCTTTAGGGATCCACTGAATGGCAGAACTTTGTATTGCTATTTTTAAATTTTCCAGAGCATCAAGTACTTTTTTAAAATTTTCTACCTTGGTTCGAATATCGATTTCGCCGGCTTCGCCATCTTGAATGTCTTCCACTCCTGCATCAATCAACTTTAGCTCCAATTCTTGCGGGTCAATCCCGCTGTTTATGAGCGCTTCTTTGGCCAGTACGATCATACCCCATTGTCCAAACATCCAGGCAACGCTGCCCGGTCCGCCGAGCGAGCCGGCGTTTTTGCTTAAAATATGCTTCAACTCCGAGACCGTACGATTTTTATTATCAGTGACGGCTTTAATTAAGATAGCGATGCCACCTGGGCCAAAGGCTTCATATAATACTTCCTCCATTCGCGCTGCGGCGTCTTCACCAGTGCCGCGTTTGATCGCTCGTTCAATATTATCTTTTGGCATGCCGACAGCGCGAGCTTTTTCTATAGCGAGTCGCAAGGAAAAATTCATCGTTGGATCACCACCTTTTTGAGCAGCGATTGTGATGGCTTTGGCGACTTTGGTAAATTGGCTGCTTTTCACGGCATCCTGTTTGCCTTTGCGGGCTTGAATGTTGTGCCATTTGCTGTGACCGGACATAGTGTAGTGTATGGAATTTGGAATTAGTTCCTCCCTGATTCATAACGCCTAATTCATGATTCTCTATGAACTGATAGCGAGTTATTTGTATAATTCGCTGAGCGTGGCTAAAAATTAACAAAAGTTTTGAATGTCATCCTGAGGCGCAGCCGAAGGATCTTCCTATTACCAATTCGCCAATATAATTTGAAGATTCCTCCCCCCCCCCCCCCGCCAAGGGCGGGGTCAGAATG
>JAJYIJ010000049.1 GCA_021790135.1 bacterium
AATCGGACAAAAAACTGCTTCCGCCGCACCCGCCAAAGGCCGACGACCAGGCATCGCACCGCCTTTTCGTGCCAAACCAGTTGGCTCGATTGCCGATGTACTGGCCAAACCAAAACCGACGCCTCCACCGGATAAATTCATTTTAGGCGAATAACTTCATAGCAAAAAAATCCAGCCGCCAGAGCTGGATTTTTTCGAACTGTCTAATAGCCGCACACCGTTTCAATCAGCCGAGCGGCCACTTGATAGGGGTCCATATTGGCGGCGGGTCGACGATCCTCAAGATAACCACAACCATTTTTATTCGTGAAAATCGGGATGCGAATCGAGGCACCGCGATCAGAAACCCCATAACGAAATTCTTTGATGCTGCACGTTTCATGCTTGCCGGTTAGACGTTCTTCGTTACCCGCGCCATAGACGGCGATATGTTCGGCGTGCTTTAAGCTCAACTTTTCACAGGCTTCTTCCACGGCGCGAATACCGCCGGGCAAACGCATTTCTTTGGTGGAAAAATTAGTGTGACAACCGGCGCCGTTCCAATCGCCGAGCACGGGTTTCGGAGAAAAAGAAACAGTGGTGCCAAAATCTTCTCCTAAGCGCTGCAAGAGCCACCGGCTGAGCCACATCTCATCGCCAACAGCCAGAGGGTCAAGCGGACCGACTTGAAACTCCCATTGCCCAGGCATTACTTCCGAATTGATACCGGAAATAGTCAAGCCGGCTTCAAGACAGGCGGACAAATGCGCTTCAATCAAGGGGCGCCCAAAAATTTTATCGGCACCGACGCCACAGTAGTACGGACCTTGTGGACCGGGTGTACCTTCATCAGGCCAGGCCAAGGGCTTGGCGCCTTTGAAAAGGGTATATTCCTGTTCCATTCCGAACCACGACTCTGCGGCCGCGTAACGCTCGGCCACAACACGCAGCCGCGCACGTGAGTTAGAAATATGCGGTGTGCCGTCGGCGTTAAAAACTTCGCAAAGGACCAACAAATGCGGCGTGCCGCGAATCGGATCCGGTACGATGCGGACCGGTTTCAAAAGGCAGTCGCTTGATTTGCCTTCCGCCTGATTAGTGCTGGAGCCATCGAATCCCCAATCCTCCACTCCTTTCAAATCCACTACTCCCTCTTCAAGGATTTTTGTCTTCGAACGCAGGGATGCGCTCGGAGTATACCCGTCGAGCCAAATGTACTCGGCCATGATTTTACCCATATTGAAAAAATAAAAAATTAAAATACCAGCTGATGAGAGCTGGCCTTAGTTAAGCGATGATAAAATTCCCCCCTTTTTCCCTCCTCCCGATGCGCCGTGTCCGCAGGGAAATTTCATACAGTACTACCGTATCACAGCAAAATAAAAGTGCCAAATTGGTTATCCACACCTCACATAACTAATCTTTTCCTTTAATTGTACCATTGCATATGTGATCGCATCTGCGCCTCAGTATAAGATTTTTATCACTTTTTAACTTCGCGAATAATGGTATGTAAAATATCTTTCACGGCCGTCGCATCATCTATCCCAGCCTCTTCTATCCACTCGCCATAGCTACGTTCTAACTCGCGCTCACGATCAGGATCAGTGACAGGAAGATTGTGCATTTTTTTATATTCCTGAACCCGTTTGCCAACGATGAGCCGATGATGAATCAGACGGATAATCTCGTGATCAAGTTGTTCAATCATTGATCGCCATAAAAAAAAGGTTCCGTCATCAGGAGCTTTACTCTCTCCCGCTTCGCGAATCCGCTCTTCAATATCATCGAGTGTCTGGCGGAGGGTCAGGCGCATGAGCGGCGTGTAGGGATTGTAGACCTGCATATCATAAAAAAGCTGCCAGGTGTCGTTATTAACCATACTATTGATACGCAAAAGCGATTCATAATCAGGGGTGGAGATTTCTTGACTCTCAAGCTCGAGGTCGGCGATTGCACGGCCAAGCACATGCACGAGCGCTTGTGAACGAGCCATTTGGCGATCGTGGTTATCCGGCGTAGTTTCAATAACCACTAGTTGAAGTTTTTCAAAAATGTCCCTAACTGTCTTTTTCTGTTCTGCGGAAGCGTGAAGCGGGCAAAAAACGATTTTACGGCCAGAGAGACCAAGACGAATGACTGAATCAGGTCCGAATAAGGGGTGAGTGGCAAGAAGCGGCTGGTCTTTAGAAAACACGGCCTGCATCACACGGCTGGGGTATACTTTAACGGAGCACACATCAACAATAATTGTTCCGGAGGGAACAAGCGGCGCTATTTCTTGGCATATTTTTTCAAACTCGGAAATCGGAACAACAACAAAAAGGATACCGACCTGAACGACTTGAGCAAGAGAAACAAATTTAATGTTTGCACCTCCATCGTCTTCGCCATTTCTAGCATGAACAAAAACGGCGCCGAAACGAGTCATCATCTTGGCCCACAATTTTCCAAACCGGCCATAGCCGATGATACCAATAGTCATATTTTTTCAACTATAATAAACGTTGTCAAATTAGGCCGCATATCTTGGATGTTGCATTCGAGTATTTCGAGGCCGTACAGGCTGGCGGCGCGGGCCGGAGCGACAACAGCCGAGGCAGCCGGCAGCAGACCGGCTTTGAGGTCGCGCCCGGCTTTAGCAGTATCGGCCCACTCGACTAGTTTGGCTTCCGGAAATGCACGCTGCAAATACCGCTGGCATTGCAGCAGAGCCTGCGGATGCGATACAACTTGTGTAATTTTGTTTCGTTCAAGACCGGGCAGAACCAAAAGACACTGTTGAACTTCGAGCCAAAGCTCGTCAATAACTTTAAAATGATGTCGGCCCATGGCGTCAAATGCCTGCCGAACTAAGCCGCCTTGAGAATTCACGACCGGAAAGATACCCTTATCTATTTCCTCTTTTTGGAGACGCGAGAGCACACCTTCCATATCAATGGCATACACCAAATCAACTTTGAACCCTTCGCGATAGCTGTAGAGATTGGCAGCTTCTTCGGAGAATGACCCGGCATCACCGGAGAGACCAATTTTTATTTTTTGTTCAACCATACAATTTATTTATTTTGGCCTTTCTGTCGAAGGTAGTGATCCATAATAACCAAGGCCCCCATGGCGTCGACAATCGGCACGGCGCGCGGCAAGACACACGGATCGTGCCGGCCGGCAGCAGAGAGCTTTACGTTTTTACCTCTTCGATCAACGGTTTTCTGCTCGAGGCCGATCGTCGCAACAGGTTTAAAGGCAACTCGAAAATACATATTTTCGCCATTCGAAATACCACCGACGGTTCCGCCGGCATAATTGGTTCTAGTACGGATGCGTCCGGTCGTGTCGGCATAGAGCGAATCATTATGTTCACTCCCTCGGAGACCGACTCCATCGAAACCAGAACCAAAATCAAAACCTTTTACAGCGTTGATCGAAAGCATGGCCTTGCCAAGATCAGCCGGAAGTTTGTCAAACACTGGTTCGCCGAGCCCTACGGGAACATTTTTTATTACACCGCGAATGATACCGCCAATAGAATCATGTTCGGCTTTTATCTTTTCAATCAGTGAAATCATTTTTTTAGCAATTTTGTCATCCGGACAACGGATATTATTTTTTTCTATTTCTGAACGCGTGACAGTGTCGTACTTGACGTTGACTGCAATATCTCCGACTCGCTCGACATAACTGACAAATTCAATGCCGACCGTTTCGCGCAGATATTTTTGGGCAATGGCGCCTGCGGCCACTCGAGCCAACGTTTCGCGGGCAGAGGCGCGCCCGCTACCACGCCACTCACGTCGGCCGTACTTAGCTTCATACGTAAAATCCGCGTGCGACGGACGGAATAAATCTTTAAGATTATTATAATCTTCGGAACGCGCATCGTCATTGTAGACAACTAAGAGAATCGGGGTGCCAATGGTGAAGCCATCCGACACGCCGGAGAGGATGTGGATAGTATCTTTTTCGGCGCGGGGAGTCGTAATGCTACTTTGGCCAGGACGACGACGATCAAGTTCAACTTGGATGTCGCTTGCTTCAAGGGCGAGCCCAGGCGGACAACCATCAACTATAACACCAATCGCTCCCCCGTGCGATTCACCGGCGGTCGTGATTTTGAAGAGTTGTCCAAAAGTGTTTCCGGGCATACATTATTTTAATAACAGTGATTGAATTGCTTTTTTGACGACTGCATCGGGCACCGGGTGAGCGTATTGGCCATTCTTAGTGTAAACTTTGCCGATTTTTTCTAGCAGCACATAGTGCGGATGCCCGTCCTCGGTTTTCTTGTCGCCTTTGGTCGATTTTATGATCGCCGAGGATAAAAATTTTTCCATGGGTTCACTGGTAACGTCAAAGTGTGCCAAATAATTTTTTAAAAAATAAAAATCTTTTGTGGGTAAAATTCCCAGGAGTTCGGATATTTTGCTCTCAGCGAGCATTCCATAACCCACGGCAAAGCCATGCGGCAATCGGTAATCGGAAAGAAACTCCAGGGCATGGCCAATGGTATGGCCGAAGTTGAGCACTCGACGTTCATTCTCCTCTTTCTCATCCCGCTCGGCAATACTGCTTTTGACTTGGATAGATTGCCAGATGACTTTTTGAAGAACAGTTTTGGTTTTCAATGGTTGACTCAGATTAATTCTAACGGCGTTTGCCAAACCGCTTTTATCGGAAGTAAAGAAGGTTTTAATTGCCTCAAGAAGACCATTGATTACTTGCACACGTGGTAGTTTGGCAAGAAAATTTAGTTCCATCAAAACAGCATGAGGCTGGTAAAATGCGCCGATAGTATTTTTACCATAGAGGGTATCAACTCCAACTTTGCCGCCAATAGAGCTATCAACCATGGCGAGAAGCGACGTCGGGAGCTGGAGGTATGGAACTCCGCGGAGGTAGGTGGCGGCGACAAACCCCGCTACGTCACCAACTACTCCTCCGCCGAGGGCAATAATCAAACTGTCTCGGCCATAGCGCTTTTTAAATAATACATTTTGCATTTTCGTAACAGTCGTTTGATTTTTATTTTTTTCCCCGGATGGAAACGTAATTAGGTCGTTCGGTACGCCACTGCTTTTAAGCAGACGTAATAGAGTTTTTCCATGCAAAGCAGCAACTGTCACATCAGAAATTATAGCAACCCGATTAGCGTGGATATCCTTAATGCTTATTAGCAAGTCACGCTCCAAATTCGCTCCAACAATAAGCGGGTAGCTTTCTTTCCGAGCAATTGAGATTGTTCGAATCATTGAGGCAACTTTAGACATAGGTAGTCGCAACTTCGCGAATAATTTTTTCTGTCTCTTCAAAGCTTAGACAACCGTCGGTAATGGAAAGACCATTCATATCAACCGTCTGCTTGGTTAAACTTTCAATTTTTTGACTGCCTTCTTTGAGAAAACTTTCGATCATAAATCCCTTGACCAATTTCTTGAGTTCAGGATTCACCTGCATTGTCGCGATCACCTCTTTAATCACCATCGGCTGACGGCGGCAATTTTTTGCACCGTTGACACGAGTGTTGTCGTGGCTGGCGTCAATAATAACACTAGCGTTATTTATTTTGTGCTTGGCGAATAATTCAGCGGCTTCGTGGAGATATTCGGCACCATAATTAGGACCATTTATTTTGCCGCGCAAGACTAGATGCGCATATGGATTGCCATTCGTTTCGACCTGATAACCGTGAAAAACGGCGTGATGCTTATTCTGTGCGGCTATCATACCATTAACGGCGATTTCAATCGAACCAGTGGTGGAATTTTTCATACCAACTGGGCATTCTAAAGCCGATGCGAAAATCCGATGTTCCTGATCTTCAACGCTGCGCGCTCCAATGCACACCCAGGACAATAGCTCGACAAAACCCTTGGCGTTATGAGTGAAGAGCGCTTCGTCAGCGATCGGAAGACCCATATCAATAACTTTGACCATCAGGTTACGGCAATATCTGACGCCTTCGGCAATGTCAGGCAAATTAAACGGATCCGGCTGGTTGACCGGCCCGGTCCAGCCCTTGGCGGTGCGCGGCTTTTGGATATAGGTGCGCATGACAATCTTAATTCTATTTTGAACATCATCGGACACGACTTTTAATTTTTTAGCGTATTCAAGCACGGCGTCAGAAGGCCACGCCGAACACGGTCCGACGATAAACAAAAGGCGCTTGTCCTTGCCGGATAGGATATCGCGCACTTCTTGGCGATCTTTCACGATCCGTTCATGACCAGCTTCAGATAATGGATAGAGCTGAATAATTTCTTCGGCGGTCGGAACTTTTTTAATGATAGTGATATTCATATGGTTCGAGTTAATGTGTTGCGTACGATTCTTTCATACTTCTCATGATTTAATTTCTTTCCGTACCATAGTCGTTCTTGTTCTAATCCTTGTGCGATTAACATGGTGAGACCGGAAATAATTTTGGCACCAGTGATCTTCGCTTCTTTCAAGAAGCGGGTCTCAAAGGGATTATAGATAAGGTCAAAAATTATTTGATTGGAATTAAACGTATAATTTGGCAAAGGCGATTCACTACTATTCGGCGCCATGCCAATCGGTGTGGCATTGATGATAAGGTCAAAATGTTTTTCTCTTAGCATTAGAGGGGTCGCGATGTGGCCGCCGAATTTCTGGATAAAGGCACTAGCGTGTTTCAGGCTTCGATTGAGACAGAATAGGTTTCCCCTTTTTTGTTGAATATAATACCCAGCCGCCAATGCTGCTCCGCCAGCGCCAATTACGAGAATATCTTTGCCTTGAATGGCTATACTCTCAAGCGCTTTGGTAATGCCAACAACATCGGTATTATAGCCAAACAGTTTTCCCTTTTTATTGATTACCGTGTTGACCGCCCCAATCGCTTTGACCGTCGCATCAATTTCGTCAAGAAAGGACATGATAGTTTGCTTATGCGGAATCGTGACAGCGATGAGTTCAAATGGCGTTTCCCTAATTTGTTTTACGAGTGCAGCCACATCTTGGTTGGCGACGGCTCTCATCTGGGCCGAAATTTTTTCCGCCGCATAGATACTGTTATGCAAGAGCAAACTTAAGCTGTGGCTGAGCGGAAAACCAATGACCGCGGTTTGTTTTTTTTTAATCTCGGCCATAATTTTTAATATGTCGAACTAACAGCTGGACAGCTTCCGTGTAGCCGATTTCTTTTTTACCAACGATCTGACCAATGCAAGCCGCTGCGATGACGGAATTTTTTCGAAACGGTTCGCGATTTTTAATATCAGATAAATGCACTTCGATGACGGGGAGGTTGGCGTCGACGAGAGCATCAAAG
>JAJYIJ010000050.1 GCA_021790135.1 bacterium
TAAATAATGGAGGCCAACATCAAACATGAATTGTAAACGATTGCCAATTTCTTTCAGCACCGTGCCGGCAATTTCCTGCTGATGTTCTTCCAATTCCATAAACACATTGGCAAAAAATTCCCGGGCAATTGCGATAGACATTTCCGTCACTTCCCAAATATTTTTATCAGCCACTTTGACGCTGAGCGCGGTTTCGTTCAAACGCTTGCCGTGGCACTTCGGGCATTCTTCTTCCGAAAATAATTCTTTCGTGCCAAGGCCCGTACAATAATCGCAGTAGCCATAAGGACTATTAAAACTAAACAAGCGTGGTTCAATTTCTGGAAAACTAAAACCATCTTTCGGACAGGAATATTCCGTGCTGTAGGTATGTTCCTCACCAGTAGGATACTGGACTATACATAAACCATCCGACAAATCGACTGCGTTCTCCACTGCCTCGGCCAACCTTCGTTTAGTTTCCGCATTTGTTAATTGTTCATTGTTAATTGCTAATTTATCCACCACCACCTCGATCGTATGCTTGTTATTTTTACCCAAAATAATTCGTTCTTTTAAACTATGCAGCTTGCCATCAACTCGCACTTCCAAATATCCGGAGTTATACACGTCATACAACATCTGATAATACTCCCCTTTCCGTCCGCGCACGACCGGAGAAAAAACCACGATTTCTTCTTTGCCGTCGGCATTTTTCTTTAATTGTTTTACAATCCGAGCAATCATTTGATCCGTCGTCATCTTTTCAATCCTCGTGCCGCAAAGGGGGCAATAGGGTTGCCCGACACGCGCGTAGAGCACGCGCAGGTAGTCATAAATTTCCGTAATCGTCGCCACGGTTGAACGCGGATTGGCGGTATGCGCTTTTTGGTCAATGGAAATCGCCGGCGACAAACCTTCAATTTCATCCACGTCCGGCTTCTGCATGCCGCCCAAAAATTGCCGCGCGTAGGCGGATAAACTTTCAATGTACCGCCGCTGACCTTCGGCAAAAATCGTATCAAAAGCCAGGCTCGATTTTCCCGAGCCGGATAGTCCAGTAAACACAATCATCTTATTCCGCGGCAGCTCCAAGTTAACATTTTTTAAATTGTGTTCGCGGGCACCTTTGATAATTATCTTGTCCTGCATAAAATAAATTAGCAATTAGCAACTAACAATTAACAACGGCTACGATCACAATTTGTTCATTGTTAATTGCTATTTGTTCATTGTTAATCATTTTGTTAATTGTTCCCAAAACACCAAAATCCCCAGCAAAGCGTTTTGCCTAGGGGGTAGCTAAAAACTATACTGGAATTGTTTCTCTTTGTCAATCACCACCGAAATGTGATTTAGACCAATCCAAATTCAATCTTTCCTCTTCCCCACTCTCGTCACCTGCCACAAAGTCTCGAATAAATTTTTTTGCGTCCGGTAAAAATCTTCCGATTCAATGATCATACCGAAATTTTCTTTTTCCGTTCCGATAATCCCAACTTTATCATCATAAAGATATATCGTCATTGGAAAAATCATCTCTGCCGGCGCGTAATGCAGTTCACGGTTTTCTTGAATGCTAAAAGGCCATGTTTCTTCCACTTCGTTTTGAGCCGAACGCACGACGCGCAATTTAATACCGGCCGCGATGCGCCGCGCCACGTAGTCATCCATGAATTCTTTCCCCGGAATTTGATAAAGATCACGCATCGACAAAATGCCGCACAGTAATTTATTTTTAACGGTCAGGGTATCTTCAAAAACTGTTTTAATTCCTTCCAAGCCTTCGTAAAACTTCACTTTCGGCTTGACGCCGGAAGTATTAAGGAGAGAATTAAGCTCTGGCAAGACGCTATCCAAGTTCTTTTCTTTGTCGCGCAAGATCGTTTTTAATTTATGCGGCGGTTCGGCGGTATAGATACGCGTGCGGCCTTTGGTAACAAGCGACACTAAGCCGAGCGTTACCAAATGCTGCAAAATTTCGTGCGTGGTGGTCCGTTGCAGTTTGGCTTTGAGGGCAATCTCTGCTGCCGTGCCCGTGCCGACTTCAAGCGCTGCCACATACACCGCCCCTTTATTTTTAGTGAGTCCCAGTTCGCTTAAAATTGATTCTATGGACATATATAAATTATATTTCACTTCTTTTATTCCCTCCTTTTTTAGTTGTGGACTACGGAACACTACTGTCATCCTGAGCGAAGCGAAGGATCTAAGTGTTTGTCCCTTTGATTCTTGGGTCACTTCGTTCCCTCAGAATGACAAATAGATTGTTTTGCAGCTCACCGCTTTTAGAGGAACCACAAGATGAGGTTTTGCTATATTCGTCAATAATTTTTGACGACAAATATAATATAGCATATTGGCTAATATTAGTCAAGTTTAAAGCTTATAAGCCTAGAATTGATGTCTTTTATACAATAATTATTGACGTATCCACAATTTTGTCCTATACTATTTCGTTACGCTAAAAAACGTAACTTCCCGACCATGGGGGTCGAGAATAGCTCTTTAAAGGAGAACACAATGGAGACTGGGCGAGAAAAACTGAAGGCGGCACTTAACTACGCGATTGATCTGTGCAACCAGCTGAGCAGCGACGCGTTTTCTGCTAACGACCTGCCAGGCGTTGTCGCTGACATGATCATCTCGGCAAAGGGGTGCTCGCTGCAAAATTTCATGGTTGATCTTGAACGGGAGATCACGATAGAGGTGATCAGAAAAACCCACCTTCCCGGCCGCGAACTGGCATCGCTGCTCGGTTTTTCCAGCCCGGTAGCATTCCGGGCGTTCCTGTACACCCGCAGGATCTCTCAGCGGGAGGTGCGAGAGAGGAAAAAGTAAGAGGAACCCGCCGATGGCTCCAACAAAACTCGGCCGTCTGCCCTCACGATACGAGGGCGCACTACTTGTGCGCTGCAGCACAAAAGTTAACAAAAAACCGTTCGTGAACAACGACGGTTTTTTGTTGGTCAAACCGAGAGATTAATTTCAACGATGGTGCCGAGGATGATGGTGCCGGTGCGAATGCTCGCCGGGCGAATATCTTTTGTGGCGAATAAGATGGTGCTTATGATGATGCTCGTGACGATGGGAATGCTCCGGATGATGATTGTTCTTTTGGCGATGGATATGATGTTCGTGCTGGCTCACCGCTGGTTCGGCATGATGGGGCAATGGCGGCATGGCTGGCGGCTGTTCCCCGCGTTTGAGCGCCTCCAGCATGGCTAAAGCGTGCTCCCGAAAAAATATCATGTGCTCGACGTAATGCGGGTTGGTTTTTCGCCACGTTGATCCGTTATAAAATTTGGCGAATTCGAGCAGCCGTTCACCAGTAAGAGGAAAAAAATTAGCCGGATTTTTCCTGGTCTCGCGCGCTTTTTCATACAAAAAAGCCAAATACAACTCCGCGCCATTTTGCGGATTATACAGTTGGCCCTCGGTCATAGCCAAATTCCGACGCGCCGAAAGGCCCGGCCCGGTCATGAGCACGTGAAAAGCGGAGAAAGAATAACAGTGGTGGTGCGGCTCCCAGCGTTCGAATTCGAATTGCCCGAGTGGCCGGCCGCCCGATTCCTGTTTAGCCGAAGCAACCATGTCGGCAATCAATTGCTCACGGGAAACCTTTTCCAAAATGTGTTTCACCATTTCGCCGTAGCGCTCATTCTTGAGAATGGCGTTGATCGCCTGGTCGCAATTGCGCGCAAACTGTTCATCCGACAAATGCCGATCCTTATTTTCCAACGGAATCGGCAGCCACATACCAGCCTCAACCGAACGTGGACGGATATTGAAGGATTCCTCTTTGAATAATTGTTTTTCAAGATAGCCATACTCCGGCAAGGCGCTAAGTTTCTTGCGAATCTTAATCAAATCTTCACCTGGCAGCACGCGATAAAAATCCAAACCGACGTCGTGAAAAATCGTAATACCAGGAGCGACTTGTTCGATGCGTTCTCGACGCTCTTCGGTGGTGAACTCACCGCGATGATGATGAACAAAAAAATCCGGATGGCCATCGAACTGCGACTTGGGAACACGCGCCAGCACCTGTGCCCACACGTCCCTTGACCGTTCGGGTGACTGATAAAAATTTGGCGCGTCGGCCGACACCATCGCCGCCGTCAAGAGCGCAGTAGTTAGCCCAACTTTACTTCTGACCCGCTTGGCTAAAGTCATCGGGGCGGATGGCTCGGATGCTGTTTGTTTTGAAACTGGCTCTTTATTCTCAGGTATGGTCACCCTCGCCGAAAAGTCATCGTCGGGTGGCGCGGAATTATTCTCCTTTCCAAAACTTCCTGGGAGAATGCTCATTCGCTCTGGCATATGACAAAATAAAATTACTCTGGAATCAATTTCAATGTCAAAACCGAATGTTCGTGCATAGCATCCGGCGTCTCTCGATCATAAATTTTCTGCGCAAAAATATCGCCGCTGCCAACGTATTGCCAGTTGCTGATCCGGTCACAGGTGCATCGATCAACCAGATCAACTGGTTCTCCGTGGGCACCGTCCCACTCCCATAGCCAGAATGGACCGCTGCCGTATGAAATTGTATTCATAACATCGTTGCTTTGCTTGGTGCAGCGATAAGTGCTCTTCGTGCCTTCTAATTGATCCAGATCAATCAACAGTGAAATAGTAGCACCGGGACTAGAGCCGCCAACCGCCGAAAGTGGCATTGGAGGAACTTTGAAAACGATCGGCTTGCCAAGCGCCCCACCCGTGCAAGGGATACCACCATCGGTCATTGATTCCTCGGTGATGGTGCCGGTACCACTTAACTCCATTTCATCATTAAGCACTAATTGTGCTTTGCCGCTCGCCGACACGTGCGTATTGCTGCTCGGCTGATCGAAGCTGGTCTGAAAATCCAATTCGAAACGCGCACATTTCTTTAAAATATTCACGATGTCACTACTCCTCAACCCAGGCTGATCGTCAACGCCGAGCGTCATAGCCAGATTTTCCCACTGCAGAATATTTGCCACTTGCGTAGCGTCTTTATCTTTAACACATTTTTCGTCTGCCGCCGCAATCGCCTTCTTCAGTCCTTCGACCAAAAGCCCCTTGCCTTCCGCAACTTGGTTCGCGACGCGACCCTCCAGGCCAAACAGCATCGCCTCCGACAGCCAATGCACATATTCCCGCCCGGCATCTTTGAGTTTGGCTGGATCATCGATTCCGTCTTGAAGATGTGGCTTCACCGACGTGCTGTACCAAATTTGTAAAATTTTTACCATTTGGTTCTTAGCGCTTTCCGAAAGCCCCTGATCGGGATGACTCTGATAATCACTGTAGGCAATATTGGCCAAAATTTCGACTGCTCGTTGTTCGATCACGTGTGAGTTACTGATGTACGGTACCTGACCGGAAATTTGAATAAACGCCACGCCGGAAAAACCATCCAACCCGACGTTCAATTGATTGCCGTTTTGCGTATAAGGAACCCGCTCCATCTGTCCATTCTCGATTACAAAAGCATACAAGCCGCTCCCCACCGACTGAAATTTTTCAGAAAAAGTTACCGGCTCAGAAAAAATGATACCGGAGGGTCCAAAATTATATCCATCCACCAATTTCCAACCAGCCGGAAGGCCTTGCATAGTATTCATCGCCGTCATAGAAATATCCTGCTTCGTCGGCAAAGCATCTTTAGGTAACGTCAATGTAACGGCGCCATTGGTGAGCGACAGGGTTCCTCCTTCCGGGCCAAGAAGAGCAGAAGACTGGCGTGACGCATCAAGCACCAGATTAACCATCACTGGCTGTCCCGTCTGCTGGAAATCAGCGGCGAAAGTGCCAAAGGAAACGCCACCCGTGCCATTCTTCATAAAAATATAGATAGCGCAGACGATAAAAACGACCGCAAGTATAATCACCCCGACCACCCACGGCCATTTCTTTATTTTTTTTACATTATCTCCGCTTGTAGTTTCGGACATAATCGAAACGAATGAAATAAAAAATAATTGTCGAATCCATTAACGATTATAACCTACTCACAGCTGAAAAACAAATTACTATTGACTAAGTAACATCGCCTATATTGCCAAAAACGCCAATATACGGTATACTAGGTACTACCTATTAACTAGTATTAATTATGAAAAAAACTCTTCTACTGCTCAGCGCGCTTCTTGGTATCTTTGTTGTCGTCGGCGCCGGTTGCCAATCCAATCAATCAGCACCTGCCACCAATCCGGCCCCAACCGCCCCCGCCGCCACTGCTACGACGACCAACCCAAATGAAATTACCTTTACTGCTACTCTTGTTGCCACGCGCACGGTAAAATTTGACTGGAATGCTCCTGGGTCCAATCCAGGCAACTCGTTCATGATTTTGTATAAATCAACACCTAATCCGGCCTTAAATGAAGGCGCCTACTGGAACCGCTATCCTGGAACGGTCAACACCGCCACCATCGGTAATATGCCTCCTGGCATCATGCACTATCGCATTTGCGAATTCAACCTCACCACCAACGCCTGCATTCAATTTTCCAAGGATATTGCCCTGGATATCCAATAAGAATCATAAAATAAAAAATCCCTCTTAGCCAGAGGGATTTTTTATTTTCTCTTTTTACTCGGCTCTGTTCCGCTAGTTTTTTGCCGCGTCCGAAGTTCCCTGATTTCATCACGCAGAATGGCCGCCAGCTCAAATTCCAAATCTTTGGCCGCCTCCTTCATTTGTTTTTCTTTATCTTTAATTATCTCCGCGAGTGGCCGGGCATCGCCCTGCAAATCCAATTCGGTTAAATGTTTCCTCTGCCGTTCATATTTACTCCTTGCTCCTTTCTCCTTATTCCTTTCACCAATCCCAAATTCTTCCAAGATATTCCGAATCGTTTTCTCAATCGTTTTGGGCGTGATGCCATGTTCTTTATTATATGCTAATTGAATCTGCCGGCGACGATTGGTTTCGGCGATCGCTCGTTCCATGGAACCAGTCATCTGGTCAGCATACATCACCACCTGACCGTTGACATTACGCGCCGCGCGACCGATGGTTTGAATTAAACTAGTACCACTCCGCAAAAATCCTTCTTTGTCGGCATCCAAAATCGCCACCAGCGACACCTCAGGTATATCCAATCCTTCGCGAAGTAAATTTACCCCAACCAAAACATCAATTTTCCCCAGGCGCAAATCCATAATTGTGGCGATACGATCCAAAGTCTCCACATCGCTGTGCAAATAACCAACCTTCATCTTCTTTTCCTTTAAATAATCCGTCAGATCTTCCGCCATTTTTTTAGTAAGGGTCGTCACGAGTACCCGTTCATTTGCTT
>JAJYIJ010000051.1 GCA_021790135.1 bacterium
CTGCCACTCACACTCGGATCACAGACATATGATTTACCGCTGGCGGGATCGACTCCGCCGGAAGGACCATCACTCGGACCCAAACCAGGATAAAAACAATTAAAATGGACATCCTCGACGTTAGAGTCGATTGTCGGAAAATATAAGAAACGAGCAGTTGATGAAGTTAAAAACGGGCAATGATCCATTTTGACAAAGGTCGAGCCGTCCGTATTGAAAACTACCAGCGGTTCTTTACATAAAGCTTCGTTCTGCGGCACCGGTCCATCGACCTGCATGCCAACGGAATACAACGGATCAACTTGCATGCGCTTGTTAAAACTCATACTCCACTCTTCCTCCGCACTGATGTTTTGTTTATCAAGCCCGGGCGAAACCTGCGTTAAATAGGGCGAGGTTTTATCAATGGCATCAGATAAGTTAAAGCGCCAGAAATAGTTATCCGGCTGCTCCATTGTCGACGACGTACCTTGCGCGCTGAAAACCGGCAGTCCAGACGGAACAGCTTCAACTTTGCCATCATTATTACCGTCAAGCGCATTATTCGACATATCCATGATGCCGGAATATAAATTGGGAAAAGTCTGAAAGCCATTTCCGTTCGTATGAGCAGCTTTCAACAAAATTTCATACGAATCGACCAGATGCCCCCCACTATCACGCTCGCAGGCGGCCCTAAATTGGTCGCAAACCGGCAAACAATACATGAGATTGCCGCACGCGTTTTCACCGCAGGGCTGACTGGGGGTAAATTCAAGCGTTTGGTAGTTATTCACCAGTTTCCACGTTCCGGCCGGCAGACTGCTGTTACTGGTTTGCAAAAAAATGTCATGATCGCTGTAAGCAGCTCCACCGTCACCGACAACGTAGAAAGTTGAATAGCTGTCCGTAGTTGTGGCAAATGATCCCTGAACGCCCGTGGGGTCAATGGGTTTACTAAAATTGATTTGGATAACACTATTTTTTGCTTCGGTTCTGCCGGCCGATGGAAAGACACTGGTTACGTGCGGCGGCGTAAAATCATCTTCGGTGCTGCAACTGAACTGCCATTGATAAAAATCATGACCAATCGGATATCCGGAAAAAATTGAAGGATTGCCGTGAGCCGAATCATCCCAGTCAATTGTCTTGTTAACAGTTACCGTATACGCCACCGTCGTGGTGGAACTGCCCAAATCACTGAAGCTATTGCTAGCGGGATCATATGGATGCAAAATTACCGTATCAACTCGTCCGTCAGATTGACCTGAGCTCGTGAGAACCACTACTGGTACTGTTTGACCAGTATCGTTTCTGGTGACCGTGATGGTGCCGGGAACCAGCTGATCACAATCCGTTGAGACCGAAAAATAGGTAGAAGTAGTATTGACACAATCGCCATAAATTGGACTGCCACTGGCATTTTGACTGCCATTAACATTATTAATAAAACTGCTCGGGAGCACTGGATGAAAAAAAGTTATAACGATATTGGTATTGCGGGGAACATTTTGCTGGTTGCGAGTTGGATATGTTTCTTTAATAACCGTTCCCAGAGCGCCACTACCAGCTAGATTTTGGTCTTCAGGTGGAAAGTTGCTGCCCACACCACCGCCAACTCCACCAACACCAAGAAGACGCATGACAAAAAGGACGATAGCGTAGGCGCTTAAGATGATGGCCAAACCGATCGTCGCATTCGTCAAAATCCGTTTTGCCGACGTGATCTGTTCTTCATTGCCGCCAGACGTCATCCACAGATAGCCGGCGTAGAGCATAAGAACAATTGCAACAATGCCAAGCAGGCCAAGCGCTGCCCGAATAATACTGGCGACAATAACACGTATATCAGTCGCCGGGAGCCCCAGTGGTTTCTGAATTATTTGCACCCCCTGATTAAGAGTGCTGCTCGGAGCAGACACACTTTGGGCATGTGCCGGAACCGGAAGAATAGAAAGAGTGCCAAAAGCCAAAACGCAAACGGCAAAAAACGCCCCGAAAATGATGGCGGCGCGTTTTCTGCGAAATTTTGTTACTCTATAGATCCATTGAAGCATGGGACAATGGAAATAAGGATTACAATTACCGTTTTTGTTTTCTTTTGAATGTGTCTTCCGGCAAACGACCAATTTTTTTTAAGTAGGTCATCTTTTCGGAAACTGCCAAACGATGCAAGGCGCTTTTTCTTCGGGACGTCTTACTTTGCGTGCCCGTAAAGAATTGCATCTTTTTCACTTGCAGTACCTTGCCTGATTGCTGCCAAATTTTTTTAACTCGGCGCATATAGGCTTCGAACGATTCATTTTTTCGACGTTTTATTCCTGCCACAGGTGTCACCCCCATTTCTTAGGAAATAAATCTGAGGCGTCTGCCCAGATTTTCTTAGAGAATTAACTCCCTTCCTTGACAGACAGTATACTTGCTTTTCGTCGAGACGTCAAATTTTTTTCAACTTTTTCCGGAGATTCATTTCGAGCTTTTTTTGGTCGACGATCTCCTGCACTCCTGACTCCATATCACGAATAATAACCGTTTTATCTTGTACCTCTTTTTGGCCCAAAATAACAACATACGCGACCTTCAAACTATTGGCCAATTCCAACTGATTCTTCAACGAATTTTTATACAAATTGAAAGCTAACCGTATGTCCGTCATGCGCAAATCATTAATCATTTTTAATGCGGTACGCTTGGCGTCGCCCCCTAATTGAGCAAAATATACGTCGTATTTCTCTTCCGGGACCGGCGGCTGGGTTTTCTTCAGTTCATTATATTGCTTCAGCGCACTGATTGCTCGTTCGATACCAATGCCAAAACCAGCTGCGGGTGTTGGTCGTCCGCCTAAATCTTCTACCAATAAATCATATCGTCCGCCGGCTCCGACTGAGCTCTGGGCGCCAGAAGGCACCGCGCCAACTGTCTTGTTCTCTTCAGCTGGTTCATCGCCAGCGAGGGGAATAATAAAATTAGGAACAAGTTCAAAAACCGTATGGGTATAATAATCCAATCCACGCACGAGGGTCGGCGTCAACTGATAGGGAATTTCAAGTTCGTCGAGATACTCAAGCACTTTCATGAAAAAATTTTTCGATTCTTCGCCGAGCCAATCTACCAGCTGGGGAGCCGCCTCTTTTACCGGCTGGCAACTCGGCTCTTTGCAATCCAAAAGACGGAGCGGATTTTTTGTTATTCGCAGTCGGCAGTTTTCGCAAAGATAGCTCCGCTTCGAACGATAGTAACTAACCAACTCATTGATATAACGGGCTCGCTCCTCCGGCGTACCCAAACTATTGATGTGGACTTCGACCGGCACACCCAAATCTTTATAAAAACTATAGGCGATCAGAATGAGCTCAGCATCAAGCGCCGGATCCTTGGCGCCAATCGTTTCAAAACCGATTTGGTGATGCTCACGATAACGGCCGGATTGTGGCCGTTCATGGCGAAACATCGATTCAACATACCACACCTTCACCGGCTGTGTCAGATTCCACATGCCATTTCCAATATAGGCTCGCGCCACTCCAGCAGTGCCCTCCGGACGCAGCGCCACTTTCGCGCCATCACGATCCTCAAAAATGTACATTTCCTTATCCACGATATCGGTACCCCGGCCAACGGACCGAACAAACAACGACGATTCTTCAAGCAGCGGCGTTTCAATACGTCCGAACTGGAAGTAATCGGCTAAATTTTGAGCAGCGCGGTAAAAAGCACGCCAATATTTTTCCTCCTTTGGAAGAATATCGTGCATCCCACGTAAGACGTTATTCGTCTTTTTTGTCGTGGAACTTTTTTCTGCGCCAGGACCGGATTTTTTTTCTTTTGCATTCTTTTTACTTTTTGGGACGATGGTTTTATTTTTTTTAGGTTTCATACGTGCTTATGAGTTATAACTCGGAGGAGAAAATAATTCGAGGTCATTCAATGGCCAACCGCGGAAAACCGCCCGTCCAACAATAACGCTACGATCAATCGGGCCGAAACTGCGCGAATCAAAACTATAAGGACGATTATCACCCATCACAAAATATTGCGTTGGCCCCAGTACCATGTCGACGGAACCGGAAGTCTGTAAGCCCTTGGGCAGGTAGGTTTCATCGAGAACGAGACCCTCAGGATGTTGACTATTGTAAATAGTCACCTGACCATCAGCAATTTTAATATGTTCGCCGGGTAACCCAATAACTCGTTTCAAAAAATATTCGGACGGATCAGGCGGATAATGAAACACAATAATTTCGCCTCGCTCCGGCGCGCGGAAACGATAGGTTAATTCATCAATGATCAAATACTGATTATCTTGAAAATTCGGTTCCATTGATGCGCCCTTCACATAGAAGGGTTTAAATAAAAAATAACGAATGAGGGCGATGGTGATTCCGGCTAAAACGACAACCTTGATTATTTCCCAGATTAATGAACGAACAGCACGAAGATGAGGGCTTCCACCTGCATTCGAGGTCCCAGTCGGCGGAGTTGTCGTCGCTGGTTCAGTCATAGCATTTTTATTCATTATAAAAATTAGAACGGGGTTATGGTACACTACTTTTTTCCTTTTGGCAAATCAGATGCCGCGAGGATCTAAAACGATCAGCCCCTCGATATGGGGAGTGCGAGGAAAAAAATTATATAAACGCCAGAAGACTGGTTTGTAGTGAGTGGCGAGAAACTTCAGGTCGCGCGCCTGGGTCGCCAAATCGCAAGAAAGGTAAATCACTCTCCTTGGTTTCTTCTCAACGATGGCCTGAACAAATTTTTTATCCAAGCCGGCTCGGGGTGGGTCGACGATAATCGTGGCCGAATCAATTATGTATTCGAGGGCCTTTTCGGCTGGTGAAAGCAGAGCTTGAACATTTTTTAATTGATTGGTCTGAATATTTTTTTTCGCAAAGTTTACGGCTTCAGCGTTGAGTTCGATCAACGTCACCTCCTTGCCCACTGCCGCGAGCGGCAAGCCAATTGAGCCAACGCCGGAAAAATAATCAATACTTTTTTCTCCGACGACAAAATTTTTAATATCAGCCAGTGCCATTTCGAAGAGAGGGGTGTTTACTTGAAAAAAACTATTCAGACCGTAGCGTACGCTGATAGCGTCAATCTGTTCGGAAAGAAAATCATCACCAGATGAAAACAATGTATCAGAAATAATTGATGCCGGAGAGCGATGGTCAGAATAGTAAATATGAAATCCGCGGCAGCTACTCTCAAACAGAGGTGGCTTTAGCGTTAAGCGATCTTTAATGAATAGAGCAGCCAAAGTTTCACCACCGCGATTAGAGCGAATGATCAAGCTTTTTAATGAACGGATAGGAATTTTTTCTTCGCGGATCCAAAGGAGTATTTTTTCGGCCAAAGTGTTAATGGCTGGCGTTGCCAATTGGCACGGGCTGATGGGCGAGCGAAAATGCCGACCGCGCTCAAAAAAAGACAAACTAACCGCGCCTTCCGGTGTTAAAGCAAAACTATACTCAATTTTATTTCGATAGCCATACTCTCGTTCGTCAAAGGCAAGCGCGATCTCGTCTGGAGCCACGCCGGCCACGCGTTGGTAGGTTTCGACGGCAATAATTTTTTTCCACTCATTTTCTTTAGCATAGTTCATTATTTGCCAGGGTGAGCAGGAAAGGTAATGACACTCTTTCGGTTCTCGGCGATCAAAAGACGGCATTATTACTTTTGTTGTCACGCCTTCAATGAAATCCCTCTTTTTTTTCGTAATTTGGAAATCCACTGTTTCGCCAGGCAGTGCCCCCCAAATAAAACAGACCTTCTCCCCCATCCGGCCGAGACCCTGTCCGCCAAAGACTAATTTTTCGATGGTTACTTGCGGCATACAAATTTATGGTGCAGAAAGCAAAAATGTAGGGGAATTTTTCCCCTACCACCCTTGGTTCTCCTCTCGTGTGGGCGACAGAGGAGTTGAACCTCTGACCTTTACAATGTCAATGTAACGCTCTAACCAACTGAGCTAGTCGCCCTAATTATTGTCTGGTGGGCGATTGAGGAATCGAACCTCAGACCTCGTCATTATCAGTGACGCGCTCTAACCATCTGAGCTAATCGCCCTTTATTCTGTAATTTACTTCAGACTTTTTGGTAGCAGGAGCGAACCATCTGCCTGCCCGCCTTTGGCGGGAGCTAATCGCCCGAAAAGTAGAAACAGTATACTCATTTTATGAGAAAAAGTCAACCTTCTATTAACCCGTTACTTCGAAACGAGAAAAAGGCTGGTGACAAGCTCCTTCTTTTGTAAAAAATTCTGTCAGCCGGGCCATCACGCGCTGACTTTCAACGTCCGCAAAAAAAGGCGAGTGAGAAATTTCCTCACAAGCATCCTGAAGGCTGGCTTGTTTTTTATAAGCTCGTTTTCCATCGGTAGCTGAGTCAAATTGGTCAATCATTGCCAGCAAACGTGACAGTGTTAAGTCCCTTTCTGGAACTTTTATCCTTTTTTCCCATCTCTGTTCTACACTGGGAATATCGCTTCTTGCTACATTATTGCCGCCATTACCACAAGGATAGGGTTTATTTTGAAATTCATGGTGCCGGACGGCAATGCTCGCAGCACGTGGAGCGCAATTTTTCAAAATATCATGTCCATGACGAACATGTGTTTTTATAACTGCGAATTCTGCTTCACTCAACTTTTTTCCGTTTGCTGTTAGGCTGGGATCTTCAATTCTAATTTTGCCAATATCGTGAAACAGCGCAGCAAGCAAAAAGTCGCTCTTATCTTCTGGAGTTAATCTAAATTTATTTTTACCTTCTGGACTTAATTCCGTATCCCCCTCCTCACGTTCCAGAAAATCTATAACATCTTTCGCGGCCAAGGCAACCCTGATGGAATGCTGATAGTCAACATCATTCAGTCCATTCAATAACGGAACTAATCTTTCTAATGCTTCACCGTGATTGGCCGCCTTAAGTTCCATTAAAATTTCAGGTGGAAAAGGTTTGAAACTTTGTTTAAATATTTCTCCGCTGAGTGCTTCGTTCATAATACAATACATTAACCTCCAATTCTTTTTAAGCCGCTTATTTGCCCGCCATGGCAATTAATCTAAATTAAGCGCCTTTTTTGACCATTAAACGTCTTTTTTTACTAGCGGTATTTCCAGAGCATCATCTATTTCTTCATCACTATATGACTGCGGTGCCAAGCCATAAAAGGGGTTCTCTAATTTTTTATAGAAATCTTCCAGTTCTATTAGTATGGAGCGAATTTCTGTACGCCTTTT
>JAJYIJ010000052.1 GCA_021790135.1 bacterium
ACGACGAGCGGTACAGCGACAATTACCGTCTGCTCAGCGGCATCCGGCAACTTATGTGGTACGTTGACGGCCAACAACGGCGTGGCGGCAGCAGCTTCTTCGTTGTCTCTCAGCCAGACGAATGTTTCTTTGACTGTCGGCCAGAGCACCACGATTACCGCAACCAATGGAACAATTTTTTCCGCTTCCAGCAATTCGAGTCTGATTAATGCTACCGCGTCTAATGGTGTCGTCACGCTTACCGGCGAAAGCGTTGGCTCGGCAACAGTCAATATCTGCTCGACCAGCGGCGCTTGCACGCCTGTGAGTGTTGTTGTGTCGGCCGCCGCCACAGCATCAACTTCCCAAAGTTTAGTTTATTTCTGGCAATCGACTATCAAATTAACGGCTGGCGATTCCGCCACCTTGCAATCAAATGATTCTTTCAGTAATTACCAGATTTCAAACTCTGAACCGAGTGTTATTTCTTACTCGGCTAGCGGACAAACACTCACTATTTCCGCCCTGGAATCCGGATCCGCCACTCTTTCCCTGTGTTCGCTCACAAATACCAATAGTTGCGTTTCAATGAATGTGCAGGTGGCAGCGACAGCAGCGAGTCCAGTGGCATCAAGTGTAGCCACACCGGAAGCCACCCCCGTTGCTCCAAGCTATACCTTCAATCAAAACCTGTCTTATGGCTCAGTCGGCGATGATGTGCGCGAATTGCAGAAAATTTTATTCGCTGATGGCTACCTGAAAGTACAACCGACTGGACGTTTTGTCGCGCTCACCCAGGCCGCTGTTGAATTGTATCAAAAAGCCCACGGTATCAATGCAATCGGGGTCGTCGGCCCACAAACACGCGCCGCCTTGAACTCAGGCTCTTAAAAATTAATTTCTTGCTATGACAAAAACAAAATTTTTTCAACTTTCTTTCCCAATCTTTTTCTTGGTAGCAATGGGAATATTTCTATCGTTTCAACATGTCAACGCTGCGCCCGTTGCCACCGCCACCACTGCCAGTGCGCCAGCGATGACGATGCCTGGTGTTGAATACTACTTTAACAATTCCATTACCCCTGACATGCTCACGGCAGCCGGCTATTCTGACGTGACTGTGCAACCGCCTCTCGCCTCCGATCACTTTGCGCCGCCAGTTTACTACTTCCGTGTTAAAGAAGCTGCACCGGCCAAAGATGGCTGGGGCTCTAACTCCAACTTGGTAGCAGTCTTGGTGCGACCAAAACTTTCTCCCGATTGGCAATATAACAATGGCAAAATGGAAGCACGAACAATCGCCGGTCGCACGCAAATCCGCTTTACCACAGCTAAAAACTATATTGTTGTTACGGGTCCGGATGCTGAAAAAACTACCGCGCTGGCCAATGACTTAAGCCTCCTCTTTTAAATTAGTTCCGCTTCTGTTCCTATGGAAAATTCTCCCAAAAATTGGAAAAAACTTTTCACCCAAACAACAATTACCAGTTATTTTCTAGGTTTTGTTGTTATTTGGTTTGGCGTCAATGAAATTTTTTTCCCAACAAATTGGGTTGGATTTGCTCCCTCCTTTTTGGGGTATGGGTCACTCGCCTTGTCCTTAGTGGTCGGCCACGGACTCATTCTTACCTTGGCCGGCATTATGCTTGTCCTCGGTTTTTATCGACGTTTGGCCGCACTTGTTTTGGCCATCATTTTTTTAGAAATTATTGTTGATTTATTGATCGGACAGATCGCCGGCGACATTATAGTCCGAGATATTGGCTTGTGGGGTATGAGCCTCGCCCTTCTTTTCCCTTCAAAAGTTAGCACAGCAGCGTCATCATAATTTTTATTTTTTCGCTACTACCAAAAAATGGTAGTAATTATTTTATCGCTTAATTTTTTATTTAGAACCTATGAGTTCACACCATCACCGACGAACGAAATTTAATTTCAGTCTTTTTTACATTGCTTCTCTCTTGACGCTTTCCCTAACCCTTACCGGCTGTGGTCCGGCGACAGAACAGACAAACAGCGCTAATGGCGGCAAGCTAGGCAACTCGCAGGCCGCTTATATCGCCTGCAAAGATGGCACCTACACGGCCACGGGTGATTACTATTCCCCCGGCGGAGCTGAGCAAATTCAAGTGACAGTCACCTTGAAAAATAACATTATCACAGCCGCCTCTGTCCAGCCGGAAGGCGTCGGTCGGATGTCACAGCGTATGCAAGGAATGTTCGCGGCAAACTTCGCTCCGCTTGTTATCGGAAAAAATATCAATGATGTGCAGCTTGGAAAAGTTTCCGGTTCTTCTCTTACCGGCCAAGGTTTTAACGATGCTCTCAACAAAATCATGACTGAAGCGCAGTCATAAGTTTTCGTACACGCGCCCTATGCACGCTGACGCCACTTTCCATTTTTATGCCATCGGAACGAAGTGGCAAATTGATCTTTTTTCAACGCCGCCGAAGCTACATCTCGATTCTCTGAGGGAACGAATTCAACGGCGGGTCGCTATTTTTGAGGAAAACTATTCACGCTTCCGCCCAGATTCATTCCTTTCAAAATCAACTCGGCAAAGCGGTAGTTTTTTGTTGCCGGACGATGCCAAACCCCTTTTTGACATTTACCTTAAATTATACGAACTTACTGACGGCGCTTTTACTCCGCTTATTGGCGGCACCTTGGAAGATGCCGGTTATAACGCCGACTACACGCTAAAACCCAAACAAAGCATCTACTCGCCCAAATCATGGAATGAGATACTTGAATATTGCTATCCCCGCTTGACAATTAAGGAGGCATGCACATTGGATTTTGGCGCCGCTGGCAAAGGGTATACAATTGATATTGTGTCAGATATGTTGCGTCAGGCCGGTATATCCTTTTTTACGGTTGAAGCCGGTGGCGATATCCGCTTCGACTCGCCCGATCAAACGCTTCGCGTTGGCTTGGAACACCCTAAAAAAGCGGGTGAAGAAATTATTGGGGTCGCTACCATCCAAAATCTGAGCATTTGCGGATCAGCCGGCAATCGCCGTTCGTGGGGCTCTTTCCACCATATTATTAACGCAACGACCCTTCGCTCGCCTACTGACGTTTTGGCGACTTGGGTGGCGGCAAAGGACACCTTGACTGCTGACGCGCTTGCCACCGCTCTTTTTCTGGTACCTCCCCAGCGTCTGACCAGCACCTTTTCGTTTGAATATGTTATTGTGTATGATAATTTTTCCGCCGACATATCACGCGGTTTTCCTGGGGAAATTTTTACCTAAGACCGATTTGAAAGAAAAATTATTTCTTTAACGTATAGTAGAGGTGAGGTCGGAAACAAACTAGGAGGGATATTAACGTATGTCAGATAAAAAAATATTTGGCGGTTCGATGTTACGCATTCTCGGCCGTAATGTATGGGACCTATTCACCCCGATGCAACAAATGAAGGCGGAAGCAATTGTCATTCGGGAAGATGAGGTTCGCGTATGGATGGTCGGGCACGCGACAACCCTTATCAATTTTTTTGGGACGACGATTTTGACCGATCCTGTACTCAAAAATGCCTTACCATTTCCCCGCCGTTTGGTCGCCCCTGGCTACACGGCTGAGGCATTGCCGACCTTAGATTTTATCGTTGTTTCTCATGCCCACCTTGATCATTGTAACGTGCCAACGCTGCGACGTCTGGCGGCTAAAACCAAAACACTCGTTTTACCCTCTCACTGCTCCAACATCGTCAAAGGCATTTCCTTTACTGAGATAAAAGAATTAAACTGGGGCGAACGCCTTACCCAACCAGGGATTGAAATGACGGCTTATCGCGCCGAACACTGGGGCGAACGCTGGCCATGGGAGAAGGAGCAAAGCCGCGGTTTCAATTGTTACGTTTTTAAAAAAAATGGTCGCAATATTTTTTTCGGCGGCGATACTGGTTATGGACCATTCTTCAAAAGCATTGGGGGACGCCACACTATTGATATTGCCCTGTTGCCAATTAGCGCCTATAAACCCGATATTTTTCGTCGGCATCATATGAATCCAATCGAGGCCCACCAAGCCTTTCAGGATTTGAAGAGCGCACACTGCGTTCCGATTCACTGGGGAAGTTTTCGTTTGAGTCTTGAACCAATGGAAGAACCGCCACAGTTATTTATGCAGCAGGCACGTCAAAACAATCTTCTTAATAAAGTCCATTTGCTTCGGAATGGCCAAAGTTTTTGTCTACAGACAATATAATCAGCTTTGATTGACGAAGTCTGCTGCTATGCTATACTAATCTTACTTTAAACTACATTTTTATGAGCAATAAACTCGATTTTCCGGCATCTCTCAATGCCCAATATCTGATTCCTACCGTCGTCGAAAAGACTAACTTCGGTGAACGTGCCTACGACATTTATTCGCGTCTCCTGCAAGACCGGATCATTTTTCTGGGCAGCGAAATTGATGATGGGGTCGCCAATGTCATCATCGCCCAATTTTTATTTTTAGAAAATCAAAGTCCGGAAAAAGATATCAAGCTGTACATCAATTCACCGGGCGGATCAGTGACTGCCGGTATGGCTATCTACGACACCATGCAATATATCAAACCAAATGTTTCGACAATTTGCGTTGGTTTGGCGGCCAGTATGGCGGCGGTATTGCTCGCCGCCGGCGAACCGCATAAACGCTTGGCTTTGCCGAATGCCGAAATCATGATCCATCAAGTGATGGGTGGCATGGAAGGACAGGCCAGCGACATCAAAATTCGCGCGGAACGTATTTTACGCATGAAGGATCGCTTGAATAAAGTTCTCGCCGATGCGACCGGAAAGGACATTAAGACTATTGAACGCGATACGGATCGGGATAATTTCATGACGGCTGAAGAAGCGCTGAAGTACGGCCTCATTGATAAAGTCATAAAACCCTAATTTCGTCGAAGTAAAATCAGAGTCTAAAAAGGCTCTGTTTTTGTTTTATTTTAGCCAAAATTTTATATTCACAACTTATCCCCTTGACAAATGTATAGTCTTATAGTACACTAATGCGTTGACTTGAAAATTTCAACATGTCTAGACGAATGTCTCAAAGCGCAAAACTTTAGTCGCGTTTGAACCATCTAGATTTTGCTCCGTACCGAACGTTCCGGAAATTCTTTGACTGGATTTGGGAATGTGGTTACAACGAACGAACGTCGTAGCAACATTCCCGTATCCACGACAAGCATGGAGATGTGTTGCCGGGTAAATCGGCTCCGGCTCATTTATATCAGTAACACATCTTCTTGGGTGCGGTTTCGGTAGCCTCCGGCTACCACCAATAACAACCTCCGCCACGGCTTCTGCCAGGCGGAGTTTTTTATAATCAAAAACGATCCAGACTAACGTCCGGCAATGCTCAGACTGGAAGAAGCGACGGCCACACTGCTGCTGGGGGTGCAGCTGGTCAGACCAACACAGCTGCCCTTTGGCACGCCAATGACACATATCTTCGGCAACGGACGATAGTAGCTATCGAATTCGCGATTGATCTTTTGGCCGTCGGGAGTAACGCGGGTATACATAAAGCTAGCGTCCGCTCCGCGAAAAGCTCCCTGGCATTTTTCTTGCCCAGGCGTCAGATCACCGCTATCATCATATTTCGTTTCTGGCGAGCCCGGGTCAATCCATTTGCTTACCAGCGGGTGGGTATAGGATCCGCTTTGGCCGTCAGGTTTACCCCAGAGTGTAAAAGTGAGCACCTGTTTTGTATAATCGATATTTGTCTCCAACAGGAGGTAGTTACCGGTGTCATTCAAAAATTTTAAGTCGAGCGACGGTTCATACAGCGTGGCATCCGTGCCAGGGTTGCCATTCACGGGATCGGCATAATAGCCAACAACTAACGAATGATTATAGCGCTCCGTGATCGGCATGCCTGAATTCATAGCCATTCGAAATAGAGTTGTTCCAATCTGACACATGCCCCCGCCAATCCCTTCGGTAATTTCGTCTCCTAAAATAATTTCTTCAGGTAAGAATCCGTTTTCAGCCGTGAACGGGCCGGCGTATTTGAGGGCCGAAAATTCCTCACCTGGTTTGATAAGCGTCCCATTCAAACGCTTAACTGCCAGGGCAATATTTTTAATTCGATTGTTGTGACTATCGTGAAATGTCGAGGTGCCGACACCGATGATAGCCGAAATGCCGAGTGAGTTGGCGTTGGTTGTCTCCTCAAGCGGCTGCACTATGTCCACGGCCATGGGAATACTTCGGGGCGTATCACTATCTCCAAAGTTACGAGCGCGGAAGGCGGTTTCAAGATCACTATAGGTTTTTTCATTGTCCACCTGTACCCCTGTTTTGCTCGCCTGGAATACGCGCACCTTGTTTGTTGTCGTATCCATAACAAATTTGGCATCTTCTGCCGGCACGTTAACAACGGGATCAATGGTAGAATTCAAAAAATTGATCACGGCGTCGTGATTAAGATCAAAGATAATTTGGCCACTATCACTTCGCTCAGGAACGATCCAAGAAGCAAACTGGCGATCGTCAACGGACCACCGCATTGGTTCATTCGTGTTGACATTCACATAGGTGAGCGTAAGAGAACCTTCGGCAAAGACCCCTGCAAGTTTCGATAACGCTGGTTCAAGCTCAGAGGCGGTTATCGTGGGTGTGAAGGAGCGAACGCCGAGATCCACGGGCATAAATGATAGATTAGCGACGCTGGTTATGATGGCGCGAGCGGCAGCCTCATAATCAAAAGCCCGCCCCGGCTTCTCTGGAATGATACTTGGATGCAATGCGCTATCAAATGATAAACTGGCATTGCTTGGTAGCACTTCCCAACTATTCAAGACTGACTGCAAGGATGAGATGAGGCTGTTGTTGTCAACCGTCATCGGCGTCGATATATTTTTTGACGCCACAAAACGAAACCAGAGCGGTTGCCACAAATCTTGCCAGATGTTGCCGCTGCGGCCGACGTTTAAGGCTGACTCTGCCACCATATCGCTATCGATAGCAATAGTTTCAACGGTACTGTCTCCGGCGATAACCGTGTTTAAACTGGTAGTATGAACTTTGCCGTCGCTGCCGATAACTTTTAGATCAATTCCTTCTTTAGCATAACGATTG
>JAJYIJ010000053.1 GCA_021790135.1 bacterium
GACGCCGCCGCCGCGTATTATCTTTCTTTTCCCGCCGATAAGAAATATGGTTTTACCTTTAATTCCCAACTGAAATCAGTAAACTCGGTTGATCAGACGATTATTGGAAGGATTAAGCAAACAGATAATAATGGTTCGGATTTTTTTGCCAATGATTACGAATACCGTTTGCCCATTGTCGGCGATTTCAATGTGGCGAATGCTTTGGCTGCTTTGGCCGTGGCTGATGCATTTCAAATTGATCAAAAAACGGCCGCGCGCGGGCTAAACAGCGTTACGGTCGTGCCTGGCCGAATGGAATTCATTGAGGCGGGTCAGTCTTTTCGCGTCGTTGTTGATTTTGCTCATGAGCCGATGAGTTACGAAGCACTTTTCCGCACTCTGCGTAGCTTGGTTGGTCCGAGCCATAAAGTCATCGGCGTTATCGGCTCAGATGGAGGCGGTCGTGACATTAAAAAGAGGGGAATAATGGGGAAAATTGCGGGCAAGCTGTGCGACATCGTGGTCGTCAGTGACGTTAATTGTTATGACGATGACCCTAAGGAAATTGCGGAAATGTTGGCACAAGGAGCCCGTGAGGCCGGCAAAAAAGATACTGTTGATTTGTTTGTGATCGTAGATCGGCGTCGGGGGATTCGCCACGCTTTTGCCCTGGCTGGCGTCGGCGATGTCGTGGCGATCACGGCAAAGGGCACGGAACCATATATTGCCGTTGCTGATGGCAAGCGCATTCCTTGGGACGATCGCGCTGTCGCGCGTGAACTACTCAAAGAGTTGACAGAACGCCGGTAGCTATTTTCATTTTAGGTGGTAGGCAAAGAGCGAGTATGGTATACTAGTGTAAGAACGCATATGCCACGGAGGCCATCTAAGGGTTGGAAAAATTTTTTTAACACACGCTGGTATTTACTTGCCGGCGGCATTATATTTTGTTTGATTCTTATTTCATCGATTCGCGCGTTCTGGCAAAGTTATCAGGTAAATTCCGAAATTAAGCAACTACAAGCCCAAGCTGCACAACTGGAAGCGGAACAATTTTCCGAGTCTTCGACCTTGGCCTATGTGGAATCGCCCGCGTACGTTGAAGACCAGGCGCGGACCCAATTAAATTTAATGAAACAAGGTGAACATGTCACGGTTATTTCCGGCACGGGACAAAAATCAACAGTTGGACAGAAATTAGCCAACGTGATAGAATCCAAACCGCCGTCAAATCCTGAGTTGTGGTGGAACTATTTTTTCGGAGTAAAAAATAATTAGTATAAATAATTAGTAACCTCTACTATGTCCAATGAAGTTTCTTCGACGCCGGAAAGTCAGCCAAAAATGGAAGCTGCTTCCAGCGGTAATGCGTCGGCAGCCCGCGCCGACAATATAAAATTGTTTGTTTTTGGGGTTCTTGGATGCCTTGTGCTTGTGCTTATAGGTGTTTTTGCTATTGGCGCTTATCGCGTATATGCTAAAACAGACTCAGACCCGTTTACCATGTTCATCGCCAAAACCTTTCGCTTGCCAGCTATGAAAATTAATGGCGATACCGTTTCCTATGTTGATTATATTGGCGACTTGCACGCTATCACGACCATGCGGGCATACGATAAAACAAATAATGGCCCTGGTGCTTCTCTAACCGACCAGGAAATGTCGGATCAGGTTCTTATTCGCCAGGCGAATAATGTTTTAGTAGCCGAGGGGGCCCAAAAATATGGTGTGACCGTCAGCTCGAGTGATATCCAAAACGTGGTGCAGCAAGATCTGCTTAGTCAATTTAAATCAGAAAGCGAGGCTAATCAGGCGCTTGAGGCACGTTACGGCTGGTCCTTGGCCCAGTACGAACAGAACGTCGTGAAACCATATGCCTTGGAAAATAATCTTGCTCAAAAAGTGCAGGCTGACCCGGCTCTACGTGCTGTGGTTAAGGCTAAAGCGCAAAGCGTCCTCGATCAAATTAAAGCCGGCGCGGACTTTGCTACCTTGGCCAAAAAATATGGTGAGGACGGCACCGCTCAAAATGGTGGTGATTTAGGTTGGTTTGGCCGAGGAGAGATGGTGCCTCAATTTGAAAATGCTGTTTTTTCTCTCAAAAAAGGGGAGTTGGATCAGAATTTGGTCGAATCGCCGTATGGATATCACATTGTTAAACTGGTTGATACCAAAACGGAGAAAGCGAAGGACCCCACGACTGGAAAGATGGTGGATAAGGAACTTGTGCGCGCCAGCCATATCCTATTTTTATACCCGAGTGTTGACGATTATTTGAACAATTTGCTGAAAGTGTCGAGCATTCATGTGTATATTCATGTCCATAATCCATTTCCGGACCTGATCGCTTCCGTCGCCAGCAGTACGGCGGCACAATAATTAGGCCTAACTCAGAGAAACAGGAGGCAAACGCAGGATCGTCTGCCTCCTCTTTATTCGCGGGTATAGTATAGTGGTAATATGCAACCTTCCCAAGGTTGAGCGACGGGTTCGATTCCCGTTACCCGCTCGTATCTCGTCGTTCTTCCTCGTCCACACATCCCTCTTGACAAAATTGGGAATTTAGGCTATCATAAAGCGTTGCGAAAATTTGGAAAGGTATCCTTAAGGGTATCTTTTTTAATACGCAAAATATGATATTTAAGCCAAAATTTAATATTATCAGGCTTAGCCAGTGGGCAGTTGTTGTGCTGATTACCTTGGTTGCCATGTTTCCGGTGGTCACAAGCGCCCAAACCGACGTTGTTGACCCGGCGTCCACGACGAGTACGCCTGCGATGGCGTCGAGCACCTCTCTTGTGGCTAATTTTAGCCTTATTGCTCAAAGTGGACTGCTTAGCCCATCCAGCCAAGAGCAGCTCAAAAAAGAGCAAAATCTTCGCAGTGAAGAAGCCGCCCGCTTGGACAATTATTTCACTAAATGGGATATGCCGCTTGCCGGCTATGGGCAAGTGTTTGTCAAAGCCGCGGAAAAATGTCATTTGGACTGGCGTTTACTGCCGGCAATCAGCGTTCGCGAGTCATCTGGTGGTAAACATCTGATGAACAACAATCCGTTTGGTTGGGGGTCAGCCCAGATTAAGTTTAAGGACTTCAACCAAGCTATCGATGTTGTGAGCGACAATTTATGTGGGTATAATGCGGCCACAGCCCAGTACTATAAAGATAAAAGCACCTATCAAATATTGTGGAGCTACAATGGGTCGGTTTTGCCGGAATATCCGAATGAAGTGCTGGCGATCATGAACCTTTTCTAGCTAGCAATTAAAAAATGTTTTATCAACACCTCGACAAAATGATCGAGGTGTTGTTATTAATTAAAAAATTATCCACATAACGCTTTAAAATTTGGATAATCTGTGTTATGATAAAAAAGGAAGAGGGGGAAATATCCTGGTAAAAACAGGATTTTTCTTTTGTAGACAGAGAAGGGGCAAAGATGCTAAAATAATTTCAAATAAGTTATTTATTTTATAAAAAATATGACGACGAATGAGGCTTCGGTCTCCAACACTTCTTCAAATAGCCAAAAACCGGCGGCATCGTTTGCGCCTCCTCAGCAGGGGGGAACTCCCTCGCCTCGGCATAGTTGTTTCGAGATTGGCCTTATTATTTTAGCAACCGTGATGGCGACAATCATTATCGAAATTATCTTAGCCTTTCTGGCAATTAACTACATTGTCCAGCATGTTTGGCAGAACGTGCAGCAAGACTTGGCTCCAATCACCGGACTTTTGTCACCAACATCTTCTATTGGCGGTCTTGTTCAAAGTCTGGGTGGCGTTACAGCCGGGCAATCAGGCTCGTCGAGCACTGCCAGCCTACAAAGCCTTTCGAGTCAGCTGACGCCAGCAAAAATGAAGTGCCTTGAAAATGCGCTCGGCACAAGCCGCATTCAGGCAATTATAAGTGGTCAATCATCGCCAAGCCTTAACGACTTGTTTAATGCCAGAAATTGTCTTTAGGTGTCATTTATTGACAGCCCAAGGTTTTGACGTTACAATATTGCTCGCTGCCAAGCGGTGTGGAGACCAACGGGCGGCTTTAAATGAAAATACATCCGTTTAGTCTGCCGCCTTAGCTCAGTTGGTAGAGCAACGCATTCGTAACGCGTAGGTCTGGGGTTCGAATCCCCAAGGTGGCTCGATACTATCCACATTCAAAACATATATTGGAGGAATTTTGTTTTTTTCGTCGGTGTGTTATACTATAACAACTATGATAAGTTTACACGGCGTTTCTAAATTTTACACTCCTGAAGCGGTCGTTTTGAAGGATATCAATTTGACGATTAATGCCGGTGAATTTGTGTCCGTCGTTGGGCAGAGCGGCGCGGGAAAAACGACGCTCGTTAAACTCTTGATTGCCGAAGAGAAACCCACTCGCGGCAAAATTAAACTGGGTGACTGGGATATTACGAACATTCGCTCGAGTGTAGTGCCTTTTTTGCGCCGTCAAATTGGGGTGATTTTTCAAGATTTTAAATTATTGCCCAAAAAAACGGTTTTTGAAAACGTGTCTTTTGCACTTGAAGTGGCAGGGGTGAGTGCATTGCGTATACGGCAAGTCGTGCCGCCGGTTTTAAACATTGTCGGTTTATCCGATAAAGCGGGGCGCTATCCGACAGAACTTTCTGGTGGCGAACAGCAACGCGTTGTGATTGCACGTTCGTTGGTTCATCGCCCCAAAGTCATCATTGCCGATGAGCCGACCGGCAATCTTGATTCGATCAATACGACCGACGTTATCCAAATTTTAAAAAAAATTAATGAATTTGGCACGACAATTCTTTTGGTTACCCATAATCGCGAAGTAGTAAATCACCTCCGCCGCCGGGTTATTACGCTGGCTGATGGCCAAATTGTGAGCGATGAGGAGGCCGGGAAATATGTTATTTAAAATGTATGGTTTCATTTTTACGCGTTTTTAAATTTGCTTTTCAAGATATTGCCCGTAATCTAGGTCTGTTTAGCATGACCATTTTTATTCTGGTTTTAATGCTTCTTTCCGTCAATACGCTTTGGTCAATGGATGTCGTTACGAAAGAAGCTGTCCAGGTCGTGAAGCAGCAGGTCAATATCAGCTTTTATTTAGTGGCTGATGCCAGTGACCAAGCAATTAAGGATTTGACGAGTTACATTCAATCTTTTCCGCAAGTCGTTAGTGTTAAAGTAGTTTCGCGTAATGATGTTTTAGCTTCTTTTGAAACTCGGCATCAATTTAATACCGACGTACTCCAAGCTCTGTCAGAATTAGGCAGCAATCCGTTCGGCCCGACCATCGTGGTCAATACGAAGGAGCCAAGCGACTATAAGACAATTATGGATGCAGTGAATGTGCCGCAATACCAATCACTTGTTGAGGATGAGAATTTTCAGGGCCATGAAGATGCGCTGGACCGTATTCAATCTATTACCAATCGCGTCAATCAAATCGGACTTGGTCTTTCTATCCTTTTTGCTGTTATAGCCTTTTTAATCATTTTTAATGCCGTGAGGGTGGCGATCAACAGCCAGCGAATTGAAATCAGCATCAAGCGGCTCGTCGGGGCCAGCAATTGGTTTATTCGTGCTCCATATCTGGTCGAGTCGCTGATTTACAGCGTTCTTAGCCTCGCCATCACGATGCTAATTATGTATTTTGCCGTGCACTGGCTCGATCAATATCTTACTATTATTTTCCCGACTGGTTTTTCCTTGACAAATTATTATCGCTCGCATATGCTGTACGTGTTCGGAATACAGGGGGTGGTTGTACTCGTGCTCACGGTATTCTCCAGTACGCTAGCAATGCGACGCCAGCTCAAAGTCTGAGGTGTTTACTTGAACATTCCGAGGTCGTCTAAAGGTAGGACAACAGCCTTTGAAGCTGTGTATCTTGGTTCGATTCCAAGCCTCGGAACTATTTGAAATTTAAAGGCGGGATAGCTCGTAGTACCTAGTAGAAAAGGCAAGAAAGCCTGGCGTGTTTTGCATTTAAATATCTAAAACTATGAAAGAAATTCAGCCCTCTTCTGGCATTCATACTGGCGGCCTTGTTATTATCGTTGTCAGCACGATCGCTTTGTCAGTCCTTTCAACTCTGCTGCTTTTGCTCAGCCCAGCAGGACGTTTTTTCCTTGCGACGGCCACGTTGCCAAAAGAAAGTTCGGCAGCCACGTCCGCTCCAACCGTAGTAGCTAACGAGGAAAATCAAGTAATAGGAGTGGTCAAACAGGCTAGCCCGGCGGTGGTAAGTATTATTGAATCGGGGAAAGTTCCTCAATATGTTCAATGCCAGACAACGTCAACGCCGGACATCACGATACCGGGCATGCCATCAAATTTACAACAATTATTCAGTTTTCCGAGCATACCCGATCTTTGCCAGAAAGGGACTGCGTTACAAGAGGTGAGCGCTGGTAGCGGGTTCATTGTTTCGCCAGGTGGGTATATTTTGACGAATAATCATGTTGTCGCTAACACGAAAGATGAATATACCGTAGTTTTGAACGATCCCGAGCATTTGGGTCAAAAAGTAACTGCCAAGGTCCTGGCGCGAGATAGCACCGATGACGTAGCTGTGCTTAAAATAGCCACTTCATCCACCCTTCCATATTTGAAATTAGGCGATTCAAAAAATTTGCAGGTAGGACACACCGCCATTGCCATCGGCAATGCCTTGGGGCAATTTGATAATACGGTCAGCAAGGGCGTCGTCTCCGGTCTTTCTCGTTCAGTTAGTGCCGACAGTGAGAGTTCGGTCGAAGAACTGCGTGGCTTGATTCAAACTGATGCCGCTATTAATCCGGGGAATTCCGGCGGACCGCTTCTTAATCTTGCCGGTAAAGTCATTGGAATGAATGTGGCGATGGCAAATGCGCAAAGTATCGGCTTTGCCGTTCCGATTAATATCGTTAAGGAGGTGTATACTCAGGTGGCGAAGACAGGTAAATATGTGCCGGAGCCGCAAGCGTTTCTTGGCGTCCGGTTTGAGCCTGTCACGACCGAATTGGCTGCCAACAAGAAATTGCCTTTTAACTAAGAT
>JAJYIJ010000054.1 GCA_021790135.1 bacterium
AACCGGAATAAACCGTCCCTCCCAAACTACGGCTGACCGGCAACGATTCGCCAGTTAAAGCTGACTGATCAACTTCGATCGGATCGCCATCTAATAATCGTACATCCGCCGGCACGATGTCACCCATACGCATCCGAATGACGTCGCCGGGCACGAGTTCGCGCGCTGGTATTGTTATCCATTTCCCGTCGCGCTTCACGCGTGCTTTGATGGCGAGTGTCGCCTTCAGTGCGGCGATCGCATTACCGGCCTGACGCTCTTCCCAAAAACCAACGACAGCATTTGTCATCAACAAAAGCAAAATAACAAAGAAGTCGGCCCAATGTTTGACGAGCGCCGATAATATGACAGCACCTTCAATCATCCAGGGAATCGGACCCCAAAAATACGTAAGAAATTTGAGCAAGGGATTTATTTCTTTTTCAACAATCTCATTGGCACCATACTCAGTCAACCGCTTGGTTGCCTCCGCCTGACTTAAACCATCAACAGAAGAACCCAGCTCCTTTTCTACTTCCTCTAAAGATTTTTCATTTTTAATCATACGCATTTATACCTAAAATTGCCCCTGCCGTAGCCAGATGCCAATTAAAATTCATATTTATGATATATCAAAAAGCTCCCCGTTACAACAAGGGAAGTGTTCAGTAATTTTGACGGTTATTATTTTGTCTAGACACGACCATTCCAGTGCACGGCGCGCGCTTCCAGGAAAATAAAAACGAGATTGGAGAGATACCCAACAAGCCCGGCCAAGAGAATGGTGGCGTAGAGATTGGGCATCTCATACGTGATCTGAAAATCAATGATTCGCCGACCGAGACCGACAGCAGTGCCCACAAACATTTCCGTCACGATGATCACTGCCAGTGACAAACTGACAGCGTGACGCAGGCCGACCAGCGTGTGCGGGAGTGTTTCCCACCACGTGACATGACAAAAAAGCTGCCAATGGTTTACTCCCATGAGGCGTGTTGCCAGGGTGCGCGTTTTGCTACTGTGAAGAACACCATAGGCAGTGTGGAAAATCACAATCAATGTCGACGCAAAAGCAACCACGGCAATTTTGGACCAATCAGCCGCGCCGAACAGAATTAGAAAAAGCGGAAACAGCGCCGACGCCGGCAAGGAACGAAAAAAATCTATCAAAAATTCCACGTGGCGATATAGTTTTTTTGAAAATCCGAGCATTAGTCCGAGCGGTACGCCAACCAAAACTGCAATAAGAAAAGAGAGACCAAGGCGGAAAAGCGTGGCAAACAGATCGGGAAGAATGTTGCCGCTGATTAAAAGTTGAAAGAATTTTTTTATGGTTACTAGCGGGCCGGGAAGAAAAAATGGCTCAACCAAATGGAGGGCACTTACACTATACCAGACGAAAAAAAGGACGGCCGGGCCACTAACAAAATGAATAATTTTTTTCATATGGACATTACCTTGTGCAGGGCATTCAGAACCTGCCGTCGCAGCGCAAAAAATTCATCGGTAACCAAAGTGGCGGGCGTGCGCGGATACGGAAGTGAATTGTCAATAATTTGAGAGACTACCGTCGGGCGATTAGACAAGACAATAATTGTTTTGGCCAACTGCACGGCTTCGTCAACATTGTGGGAAACGATGACAACAGTTGCCTTTTGCTCGCAATGGTACTCTTGCAGGGCCAAACGTAAGCGAAGCGCCTGTTCATGGTCCAAGGCAGAAAATGATTCATCAATAAATAACAATTTTGGATCAGTGATAAGCGCGCGCCAAAAAGCAATGAGCTGCTGTTGCCCGCCGCTCAATTGATAGGGATATCGGTGGAGAGCTAGCGACGGCGGCAACCATTTGGCCAGTCTGGCAATTTTTTGATTAACGGCAGCGCGGGAATATTTTTGCAGGTGGAGCGGTAAGGCGATGTTGTCCGCCGCTGTTTTCCAGGGCAGGAGGGTTTCCTGATAATTTTGAAAAATATAACTGAATTTTAATTCTTCCCGAAGCTCTAGCCGGCATTCGCCACTGTCGGGCTGAACTAAGCCCGCCAAAATTTTAAGCAGCGTTGACTTGCCGCAGCCGTTCGGACCAACTAGGGCAGTAATTGCGCCGTTCTCAAGAGTAAGCGTCAAATCGCGATAGATTTCTTCATCGCCAAATTTTTTTTTAAGATTATTGATGAGAATTGGAAACGGCATAGCTGGACGATGGCGCGTGCCACAGGAGTGCCGCTGCCGACACCGGCTGGTCGATCACTTTATAGGCGTAGAAAAGATCAAAAAACTTTTGCAGCGCACTGAGGTCAGAAGCCGACCAGTTGTCATACATCCGAAAAATCGGCAGTGGGACGATGTCGGCGAGCGTCGGCGTGAGAGAAGCATATTTAACCAGGTAGGGACGCGTAGAAGAAGGATTTTGTTCTATGTCGCTAGTGGCGCGACCAAGTATGGCGATGATTTTTTGCGCCAGCTCCGGATGGGCCGCGGCGAACGAGGAATTTACCACGCCGACCGCCGGATAAAATGGATTGGCGATGTCAGCTAATGCTGGTTCCTCGGCGAGGATACGGGCATCGCCGCTGTGCACATTGACCGTTACGGCTGGCTCAATCGTTAAAAGAGCATCAACCTGGCCGGATTTCAAAGCGGGACCCTGCAGCGGCAAGGCCAAGGGTACCAATGTTACATCTCGACCGATGCTTAAATTATTTTGCGCCAAGATGTGTGTCGCGATAGTCTGCCACTGAATACCGGGCAGCGTAGCAATTTTTTTACCCCGCAAATCTTGAATGGACTGCATTGCGCTATCGGCACGAACAAGAATGGCATCGCTTGGATTTTGTTTGTCACTCCCCTGCAAAGCAAAAATTTGCAGACTGCCCGGTTTCTTACTGTCGGACACAGCCGTAATGCCGGAAGCGGTACTGGGCGCGCCAAAATCCACCTGGCCGGATAAAACCGCATTGATAATTTGACTGGGATCGTTGAAACTAATTGGTGCCACGTTGATTCCGGCCTGTTTAAAATATCCCCTCTCCAGCGCGACATATAACGGCAGCGCTTGCGCCACTGGTAGATAAGCAATTCTTACTGTTGGTTCAGCTGCGATCGATGACGGTGCCGAATGAAAAACTGCTTTACCGACAACGAGTACTGCCAAAATGATTATGATTATTCCCCCTAACCACCAATATTTTTTGGACATAAACTATTTTAATAGAAGACAATAATTTTAATTATCATTGAGACTTTACTGCAGTAGCCATTTTTTGTCACTTATGCCGGCGGTTTTTATAATTGACTTTTCTTTTGTTTTAGGTTAAACTAGAAAATGTTGTCATTTTTTCTGACACTTTTATGGTAATTACTCACTTGCAGGGTGTATTAACCAATCTCGGTTTAAGCGACAAAGAGGCCGCCGTGTATTTGACTGCTCTTTCTCTCGGCCCGACCACTGCGTTGAAAATTTCCCGCGTGGCCAACCTCAAACGCGCCACGGTCTACACCGTCATTGACAGTTTAAAACAAAAGGGGCTGGTGAATTTGGAAATCAAAGGCTTCAAAACTTTGTTTGTGGCGGAGACGCCGGAACGCTTGGAAGGGATGCTCAAACGAAAGACGGAAGAACTGCGAGAGGTCTTGCCCGATCTGACCGCACTTTTTAATTTGAAAGGCGGCGAAGGTAAGATTAAATTTTACGAAGGGTTAACGGCGGTGAAATCGGTGTATGAAATGCTTCTTGACGAAATACGTCCGCACGAAGATTATCTGGTTATCGGCGAACAAGAACTCTGGTATACATTGGATAAAGATTATTTCCAAAAGTTTATTGAACGTCGGGCGAAATTGAATATCACTATTCGTCTTTTATTTCGGGATTCGCGATTGGCGCGCGAACATCAGAAAAAAGAAAGAAATTTCAATGAAAAAATTAAAATTCTACCGTCACAAACGCTTTTAACGACCAATACTGTCATCACGCCGGAAATGCTTGTCATCCACCAACTGACCCCGCCCATCACCGCCATCGTCATAAAAAATAAAAGTGCAATTCAAACGCAGCGCGAATTTTTTGAGATAATATGGCAGTCGATTGACTCGGGAAAAAATCTGTGGATAAAATAATTTGACAAAAAAAATTTTCTCAAGTAAGGTACCAAGTACAATTCAACTTATCCAGAAGAGACGAGGGATTTGGCCCGCTGACTCTCTACCAACCTAGCCGGATGGTTAAGGTGGTAATTCCAACCCTATGGGGAAAGATATATCTCACATCGAGAAACTACATTATCTTACCTTAGGTAAGATTTTTTATTATGAATAGTATTACCAAACAAATCTTCGTTATGATGATGACGATGATGCCTTTGAAGCGAAGGATTGTTTTTGGTATATTTACTTGACCTATAAGAAAACTACCTAACAACAAGCCTTCGCAATGAACGAAGGCTTTTTATTTTTAATACAACACTATGAAAACCATCATCATCGGTGCAGGTCGTGGCCAACGATTAGAGCATCTCACCAGCTTAGAGCCGAAAACCTATACCAAAATTCAAGATAAACGAATCTTGGATTGGATTTTGGAAGCGCTGACAAAAAACAGTTTAACGGATATTGTTTTTATTGGTGGATATCTTATCGAGATTCTTCAAAAAGACTATCCTCAATTTATTTTTCGGCATAATACGAATTGGCAAAATAACAACGTCCTGCAATCTATTTTTTATGCCGCCGATTGTTTCGATAAGGGTTTTATCTGCAGCTATTCGGACATCCTATACAATTCAGTAGTCGTGAAAAAACTACTCGCCAGCACCGCCGATATTACAATCGCTATCGACACCGAGTGGCGGGCACGTTATTCTCACCGCCAGCTTCACTCTTCTGCAGATGCAGAAAAAGTGACTGTCTCTGACAATATTGTTACTTGTATTAGCCGCGTTATCCCTGATGCCGCCGCCTTTGGTGAATTTATTGGCTTGGCAAAATTTTCAGCAGCCGGAGCAAAATTATTTAAAGAATATTTTTATTCGCTGCCAAAAAATTTTTTATTTGAAAAAACAATCCCCGTTAACCAAGCTTACCTTATTCATTTTCTAAACTACCTGATCCAACAGGGGGTTAAGATTGCATTTGTAACGACGCATGGAGAATATATCGAAGTGGATACTCTCGAGGACTACGCCTACGCCCAAAAAAATTGGAGGCAGCCAACGCCCGCGTCACTCAATAAGCAGGTGAATCAAAATTTATTTCCAGCCGGTGTTGTCGGAAGTCTACCCCGTCCGCAGTTTATTCAAGATATTGTCTTATCAGACGAAGACCCATTCTCACCTACCTTGAATACAGCGATCGCCTACGCCGTAGCGCTTCAAGAGAAGGCCGGGCTGGATATTGTTTCTGACGGAGAATGGCGAAGAAAATCATATGTTGGCGTCATCGCTAATGTCGTCTCCGGCATAAAACACTATTTTAATGCTAAGGATGGACGCTCCTGGCATAGGGTGGAAGAAAAAATTATTTACAACAAGCCAGGTTTTTTTGCTCGTGAAGTGGAATCCCTGCGTAAATTGACTGATAAAAAAATTAAAGTCTGTTTGCCTTCACCTTATCTTCTTGGCCAGCGGCTTTGGGATGAAGCAACCTCCAAAAAAGCATACCCCACTAGGGAAGATTTTGTCACAGATTTAATTCCTATCTTACGCCAAGAAATATTTTTACTAAAAGCCGCTGGGGCCGACATTGTCCAAATTGACGACCCTCACATTTGTTTGTTCGTTGACAAAGAGCTCCGCAAGCAATTCGTCGATCCGGAAAAAGAATTGGCTTATGCTTGTTCAGCAGTTAATCAGGTCGTTCAGGGCATCAAAGGCATCGAAACTGCGCTTCACCTCTGTCGCCGCAACAAAGGGCGGCAGGGCTGGATTGGGGCAGGAGGGTATGAACCGATTATCCCTTACCTAAAGACGATTGACGTTAACCAGCTGGTGTTAGAATACAGCATACCGGTAGCCGGAGATTTTTCTGCTCTTCAGGAACTTCCGGAAAAATTTAAAATTGGTCTAGGATGTGTAGAGTGCCGGTTTGAACATGTCGACACGCCAGAGGAAATTGTTGGACGTGTTGAAAAAGCCTTGCGCTATGTGTCACCTGACCGGATTGTTTTGAACCCGGATTGCGGCTTTGCTCCCGGTTCACAAGCCGAAGTGCCCCTTGATGAAGCTTATTTAAAATTAAAAAACGAGGCCACCGCCGCCAATATATTAAGAAAAAAATATCACAAATAAATGAAACTTGTTTGTTATCGAAAACTGTCGCCAATTCACGCCAAAGGGGCAATGGATTAGCGATAGTGACAGTAACCAACAAAGGAGGGCCCATGGGTGGCCAAGGACAATGGTGGGGAGGCGGACACTACCGCCTCAGCGGCAATCCTTCTCTGCATGTGACAGGAAACGGCAAGGCATTCCTGGCAGCCAACCGGCAGCCGGGCCCACTCGCCGATTTCGGCGTCTGGGAGGGACGAAATTTGCCGCCTTTGCTCTCGCTTGGCGGCCCTGTGATTGCGACCGACACGTCTGACGCTCGAGCGATTGTGGCAAATACGCAGAAGAGTTACCCTACCGTGCGCTTTTTCGAAGCGGACCTTAGCCGTCTACCGTTTGGCGAGGAAGAGATCGGTGGGGCGCTGTGCTGGCGAGTGCTTCACAATCTTACTCGTGAAGGAGAGATGGTTTTGGCTCTAGCCGAAATCCACCGCGTTTTGGCCAAGGGAGCGCCTCTGGTCGTGGCTGTGCGGCGAATGTTCCATCCAGATATTTGGGTGAGAAAGCGCGCCTTGCTTAAAAGCTGCGACAATGGGGGTTCCGGCACGAGGGAGG
>JAJYIJ010000055.1 GCA_021790135.1 bacterium
CAGAAAGCGCTCCCACAACTGCCAGCACCGCTGCTTCCGGTGGTGTTTTCTCAACGCTTGGAATTAATGGGACATTATTGGCTGCCCAGTTTGTTAACTTCGCTATCGTTGCTGCCATCCTATGGTTTCTGATTTTAAAACCACTGACGAAAACGCTGCGCGACCGCGCCAAACTCATTGATGAAAGTATTGAAAACGCCAAAAAAGTTGATGAAAATTTACGGCGGAGTGAACTGGAATTTCAAAAAAGAGTTGATGAAGCGAAGATGGAAGCCAGCAAAATTGTCGAGAAAGCTGGTAATCAAGCGGATGCTGTCGCCAAAGATATGAAAGAAAAAGCCAAAAATGAAATTGAACTTTTGGTGACGCAAGCTAAACACATGATACAGCGCGAAAAAGATGAAATGCGTCAAGATATTCGAGAAGAAGCCGCTGATTTGGTGAAACAGGCATTGGAAAAAATTTTATCAGAAAAAATGACAACAGAAAAAGATGTCGCCCTCATTGAAGAAATGCTCACGAAAATAAAATAATTATGGCAAAAAAGACCGATACAAACAAAGATTACGCCATTGCTTTGTACCGAATGACGCTGGACAAGTCCGGAGCTGAACTCAAAGAGGTAACGCGAGCTTTTGTCCACCTCCTCGCCGTTCGAGGTTTATTAAAACACGCCGACCGTATTATTAATGAATTTATTAACTACAGCAAACAAGAAAATGACGAGAAGGAAATCGAAATTACCTCCGCACACTCTCTTTCCGAAAATGTCGTAAAAACGATTAAACAGGCTTTTGGACGCAACGTCACGGCCTCCACCAAGGTTGACGCATCGATTCTTGGTGGCATTGTCGTAAAAACAACAGATAAAATTTTCGATGCCAGTCTTAAAACACAAGTGGAACGGTTACACGCCGAACTTTCATAATTAAACTGTGAAAAAATTAACTCTAAATGTATGTCCGCAAGCACCATTATCGAGGAATTGAAAAAAAATATTGCTTCCTTTGAAAAGCAAGTCGAAGTTGAAGAAATTGGAACCGTCATGGAAATTGGCGACGGCATTGCTCGACTTTCCGGTTTGTCATCCTGCCAACTGAATGAAATGATTGAATTTTCTGGCGGCGTCTACGGCGTAGCGCTTAACCTTGAAGAAGATTTTGTTGGGGTGGTTGTCCTTGGTGAATTTGAGCATATTAAAGAAGGAGATACGGCCAAACGCACGGGACGTATCTTGTCCGTTCCAGTTGGCGAAGAGGTAATCGGACGCGTCGTGAATCCGCTTGGCATGCCCATCGACGGAGGCGCGCCCATGAAATCAAAAACATTTTATCCGATTGAAAAAATTGCCCCTGGCGTGATGACCCGTCAGAGAGTCAACCAGCCGGTGCAAACGGGTATTAAAGCCATTGACGCCATGATTCCGATCGGGCGCGGTCAACGCGAACTGATCATCGGCGACCGACAAACCGGCAAAACTGCCGTGGCGATTGACACAATTTTGAACCAGAAAGGGCAAAACATGATTTGCATTTATGTCGCCATCGGCCAGAAAGAATCCCGGGTCGCTCGTTTGGTGCAAAAATTGAAAGAGGCTGGTGCTATGGACTATAGCGTCGTTGTTTCGGCATCTGCGTCCGAAGCCGCCGCTTTGCAATATATTGCTCCTTATGCCGGCGTTGCAATCGGCGAATACTTTATGGATCAAGGACGGGACGTATTGATTATTTACGATGACCTTTCCAAACAGGCCGTCGCTTATCGTTCAATGTCACTCCTCCTTCGCCGCCCACCCGGACGCGAGGCCTACCCAGGTGATGTCTTTTATCTCCACTCTCGTTTGCTCGAACGCGCCTGCCGCCGCAACCAAGAACACGGTGGTGGCTCCATCACTGCTTTACCAATCATCGAAACGCAAGCTGGCGACGTTTCCGCTTACATTCCAACCAATGTCATTTCGATTACCGATGGACAAATTTTTCTCGAAAGTGACCTCTTTTACCGCGGCATCCGTCCGGCCCTGAATGTCGGCATCTCCGTTTCTCGCGTCGGCGGTGATGCTCAAATAAAACCAATGAAGAAAGTCGCCGGAAAAATTAAGCTGAGCCTGGCCCAGTTCCGCGAATTGGAAGCTTTTTCACAATTTTCGAGTGACCTTGATCCGGAAACTAAAAAACAAATTGACCTCGGTCGTCGTCTTGTGGAAATTTTAAAACAGCCGCAATACAGCCCGATGCCAGTGGAAAACCAAGTGGCAATTATTTACGCTGTCACCAACGGCTACGCCAATGATGTTGCAATTGAAAAAATGCAAGAATGGGAAAACGGTTTTCATGCTTTTTTCGATGCAACCAAAAAAGCGTTGCTTAGCCAACTGGCGGAAGGAAAATGGGATGAAGCGATTGAAAATGAATTAAAGCAAGCGATTGAAGAATATAAAAAGAAATAGATAGTATGGCTGGAAGAAGCCGCGAGATCCTTTTCTCCGCCAATAATGAACAAATCAAAATTAAAGAGAAGGAACTTGCAGAAGCAAAAAAAGAAGTAGAAAGGCTGGAAAGGCAACTTGAAGAAAGTCGTCATCGACAGTACGAACCGGGTTTTGCAGAAAAAAATGCTGAACTACAAAAAGAAATTGGAATCCTAAGAGGGAAAATTGAAACGATTAAAGTTGAAATAAAAAACCTAAAAGAAGAAGATGATTCTTGGACTCGTGCCGCGAATTCTAAAAACAAACCCCAAGCTTGACGTATGGCCTTAAACACCAAAGCAATCAAACGCCGCATAAAATCGGTTTCCAGTACTAAGAAAATCACGAAAGCGATGCAGATGATTAGTGCTGTTAAAATGCGCCGGGCTGTACAAAACGTTTTGGCGGCGCGCAGTTACGCCAATTTGGGCTGGGAAATTGTCAATGACATCGCAAAAAAAATCGATGTCCGTGTTCATCCGCTCTTAAAGTCACGCCGTGTCAAACATATCGGTTTGATTCTCATCACCAGCAACCGTGGCCTCGCGGGTGGTTTTTCCAGCCGGTTGCTCCACGAAGTCCATCGTTACGTGCTTAGCGTGAGAGCCGAAGTCGACGCCGAAGCGGATATTATCCTATCCGGGAAACACGGTCGAAACATTTTTCATAAATTTGGCCACGAAGTGGTAGCGGAATTTAATAAAGTTGATCTAACCACACGTATTGAAGAAATTTTGCCGATTGCGCAGATGGTTATGCAAGATTTTGTGAATGGCAAATATGATCGTATCGTCGTGGCTTATACCGATTATAATTCCGCAATCAATCAGACGCCGCGCGTGAAGCAAATTTTACCGCTTACCAACGACGATGGATTGCTCGGACATATAGAAAATGAAGCGCCCGATCAAGAAAAGACGCTAGCCACCAATACCGGATTCGGCTACCTGTTTGAACCTGATCCGAAGCGTGTGCTGAATGTTCTGCTGCCGCGCTTAGTAGAGACGCAAATATATCAAGCCGTACTCGAGTCGGACGCCTCGGAACACAGCGCCCGCATGATGGCGATGCAAAATGCGACCGATGCCGCCGAAGGTATGATCAAAGAATTAAATTACAGTTTCAATAAAGCACGCCAAGCCGCGATTACGCAAGAAATCAGTGAAATTGTCGGTGGAGCCGCCGCTCTTGAGTAATTATACCTATGAAAAAATATTTAGCTCTTAGTATGGCGGCGCTCTTTCTTGGGGCAGGTTGTGCCCGAACTTCGCTCGCGCCTAGTGCGGCTTCACCACAGCATGTTGACGCCTCGAATGTTTCTGCAGCCACGACAACGCTAAAAAAACCGCTTGAGGATTTTACATTCAATTTGTCGACTGCTTGGACCAAATCGGTTGAGCCTAACAGCGATCCGAACAGTGGCTACGAACATGTTACCTTTACGAATAAGGTAAATCCATCACTTAACATTAACTTATATACGTTTCCCATTGGTGCTGGCAGCTTTGACATCATTCATGAAGCAGTTATAAATTCGTCGACTATTAAAACAAATAATCCTGAGGTAAATCTTACGTATTGGCTCAGCCGCCCGTGCCTGAATGTCGAAGTCGATACCTGCCCAAGCAGTGAAACAAAAAATAGCGGCGGAAATATTGATCTCTTCTGGAGTGATAATATTCTCGGTGCACATATCAATGCGTCCTTGCCGGACAACAAAACTGATGAACAAACAATTTTATCTGCCATGCAATCAATTATACAAACATTTAAATTTACTGACCTAACAAAATAACCGTATGATGAAAGGAACAATCACCCAAGTAATCGGAGTCGTGGTTGACGCCCATTTTCCGGGAAAAATACCTGAACTGTACACTGCCCTCGAGACAAAACTCCCTAATGGGACAGAGCTAACTTTGGAAGTCCAGCAACATCTCGGCGAAGAAACAGTACGCGCCATTGCCATGTCGACAACTGACGGCCTTGCTCGCGGGCAAGAAATTCTTGCGACTGGCGAACCGATTAGCGTTCCCGTTGGCCCCGAAACCCTCGGCCGCATGTTTAATGTTGTCGGCCAAGAAATTGACGGCAAGGGACCGGTGAATTCCAAAAAACGCTTTCCGATCCATCGCCAGGCTCCTTCCTTTATTAAACAGTCAACGAAGTCAGAAGTGCTCGAAACCGGCATCAAGGTAATTGACCTTATCTGTCCATTTTTGAAAGGCGGTAAAGTCGGCTTGTTCGGCGGAGCCGGCGTCGGCAAAACTGTTTTAATTCAAGAACTTATCCGCAACATTGCCCAAGAACATGGCGGCTATTCCATGTTTGCCGGTGTCGGCGAGCGCACTCGCGAGGGTAATGATCTCTATGGCGAAATGAAAGAAAGCGGCGTGCTTGACAAAACTGCTCTTGTTTTTGGACAGATGAACGAACCGCCTGGAGCGCGCGCTCGCGTAGCTTTAAGTGCTTTGGCAATGGCTGAATATTTCCGTGACGAAGAGGGGAGAGACTTACTGCTTTTCATTGATAATATTTTCCGCTTCACACAAGCCGGTTCTGAGGTTTCGGCCTTGCTCGGTCGTATGCCAAGCGCCGTCGGTTACCAACCGACATTGGCGACTGAAATGGGCACCCTCCAAGAACGCATCACCTCAACCGATAAAGGTTCTATAACTTCAGTTCAAGCTGTTTATGTTCCAGCCGATGACTTGACCGACCCGGCGCCGGCGACGACCTTCGCTCATCTTGACTCAACTGTCGTGTTGAATCGCTCGCTGACAGAGCTCGGAATCTATCCGGCCGTCGACCCGCTCGATTCCAACTCCACCATTCTCGACCCGAACATTATCGGCGAATTACATTATCGCACCGCCCGCGATGTCCAGAAAGTCTTGCAACGTTACAAAGATTTGCAAGACATTATCGCTATTTTGGGTATGGAAGAACTGAGCGAGGAAGACAAAACAACTGTTATCCGCGCGCGCAAAATTCAACGTTTTCTCTCGCAGCCGTTCTTTGTCGCCGAAGTCTTTAGCGGCATCGAAGGAAAATATGTTCCGGTCGCTGAAACCATTCGCGGTTTTCGTGAAATTCTTGATGGTAAATACGATGATAAACCGGAGAGTGCTTTTTACATGAAAGGCACAATCGATGAGGTTAAATAAGTAAGTATGAGACTAGAAATCATCACGCCCGAACGAATTGTCTTATCTGATAAAATTGACCGCATCACCTTAATGACAGAAAATGGAGAAATTTCTATCCTTCCTCACCACATTCCGTTTGTCTCCAATCTGCGACCAGGCGAAGCCCGCTACGAAAAAGAAAAACACGAAGCTTCACTGGCTATTGCCGGTGGTTTTGTTGTGGTGCGTGAAGACGGTAGCGTGGTGATTCTCGCCGACGCCGTCGAACATCCGGAAGAAATTGACCTCACTCGCGCTGAAGCGGCGCGCGCTCGCGCTGCCAAACTCATGAGTGAAATTCGCAGCAAGGAAGACGTCGACTTTACGGCTCTACAGATGAAACTGGAAAAAGAATTAAACCGCATCCGAGTAGGGAATAAATACCGAAAAATTTGATGTAACAAGAGTGGACTTTTCCCGTCATCTACAGTACGAGAATCTTCTAGGCTATCCCCATGGATAGCCTAGATTTGTCTCATTCTTGACGAAAAAAGGCTTGCTTGTTATACTAGTCGGTCTTTTTGAATATGAAAACTACCACCAAATTGACACTCATCCGCTATTGGCAGGAGATAAGGAAACACTGGTTTTTAACCTCTGCTGTCGTACTTTTTGTCTCACTGGCGTCAGTCAGTGATGTTATAATTCCTCTCTACTACAAGGACTTCTTTAACGTGCTCACAAACGGCCAGACTCCGGCCAACCAAACCAGGGCCCTGATCGGCATCCTTGTTTTTGTTGCGCTTTTTGAACTAACCCGCTGGGTAATGTGGCGTCTCGCCAGTATCACGAATAATGAACTGCAGCCACGCATTATCGCCGATTTGACCAATCAATGCTATGCCTACATGCATAAGCATTCCTTTGCTTTCTTTAATAATAACTTCGTCGGCTCCCTCGTCAAACGCATCAGTTACTTTACGCGAGCATTTGAGAATATCGCCGATCGATTTACCTGGAACATCTTACCCTTAATTGTGGAAATGAGCTTTGTTCTGGTTGTATTGCTGCGTTTGAACCTCGTTCTCGGTCTGGCAGCTGCCGGCTGGATTTTGCTTTTTACGATCACCAATTGGATTTTCGCGACATACAAAATCAAATTTGACGTCCAACGCAGCGCGGCCGAAACTAAATCGACCG
>JAJYIJ010000056.1 GCA_021790135.1 bacterium
CCCGCAGGTACGCTTTACTGGCTTGGAAAACGGTTCGGCTGCGGTCAATTCGCAGGTGGCGGTACCTCTGGGGACAAAAGGGCTCTATATAGATTTTAGCGGCAGTCCATCGTTGTCGGATAGTTGGACAGTCACAATTCCGAATATTTATTCTTCAAGTTACGTGACAAACAACAATGCTTATTTGGCGGCTTTGCAAACCGAAACGAGCACGCTCGCCACTGCAACAGCGGCCGTTAATTCGGCAGAAGTGGCTTTGGCGCAAGCCGAGGCTAATTTAGCCGTTGAAAAAGCCGCCCCACGTTCGGCGGACATTGCGGCTGCCGAAGCGCAAATTTTGACGGCGGAGGGTCAGGTGGCATCGGCCCAAGTGGCGCTTGATCACTCAGAATTGAAAGCACCGGCGAATGGAACAATTACCGCGGTCGACACGAAAGTGGGGGAGCAGGCGACTGCGCTTCAGGAAGTGATGATTCTCCAAGATGTCGAAGACTTGCACGCTGAAGCCGAAGTCAGCGAAGCGAATATTGCCTCGCTCAAAGTCGGTCAGCCGGTTGATTATACGTTTGATGCTTTTGGTCCCGATGAACACTTTAACGGCTCAGTTTTGACCATTAATCCAGCTTCGACGGTGATATCAGGAGTGGTGGATTACAAAGTAACGGCTGATTTTAAAAATATTCCCAATCTCAAGCCGGGCATGACCGCCAATATGACAATTTTAGTGGCGGAGAAAAATAACGTTCTCGCCGTACCGGCCAGCGCTATCATTAGCCATGATAACGCAAATTATGTGCGTATCATTACTGACCCTTCGAAAAATACCTATAAAGAAGTGCCGGTCCAGACTGGGCTCGAAGCTGATGGTGGTTTGGTGGAAATAATGGACGGCTTGTCAGAGGGACAGGAAATCGTCAGTTATATTAAATCGTAATCTATGAACTTGATTGCGGTAGAAAATCTTAAAAAGGATTATATAACCGGCGAAGTGGTGACACCGGTATTGCACGGCCTGACTTTTTCGGTTGAAAGCGGGGAATTTTTGGCGATCATGGGACCGAGCGGCAGCGGTAAATCAACGCTGATGCACATTTTAAGTTTTTTGGATCGGCCAAGTAGTGGCACGTATTTATTTGAGGGGCAGGACACGAAAAAATTTGATGATGACTATCTGGCGAAGCTGCGCAACGAACGGATTGGCTTCATTTTCCAGTCCTTTAACTTGCTTGCCCGTACAACCGTACTTGATAATGTTAAATTGCCGCTTCTCTATAGTAAAAAGAAAAATCACGATGCCTTGGCAAAGTCCGCCCTCGAAGCCGTCGGCTTATCGCATCGTCTTGGCTATTTCACCAATCAAATTTCGGGTGGTGAAAAACAGCGCGTCGCCATTGCTCGTGCCTTGGTCTGCGAACCGGCCGTCATTTTTGCTGATGAGCCGACCGGCAATCTTGATTCCAAATCGGGAAATACAGTGATGGAAATTCTTCAGAAATTAAATGACCAAGGTCACACGATTATCCTTGTAACCCATGAAATGGACACTGCTAATCACGCCAAACGGATTATTCGACTGAAAGATGGCGTAATCATGTCGGATGAAAAAATTGCCGACAGAACCATCGCGACTGATGGCAAAGAATTAGTAAAATAGGCACGCATGAATTTTCTTTCCACCATCCAACTCGTTTTCCGTACACTCCGCGCCCGCAAGGGGCGTTCGTTTTTAACTATCCTTGGCATTGTTATTGGCGTGGCCGGAGTGATTATTATTATTTCCCTTGGTGCCGGTGCTCAGAGTTTGGTGCTAGGTCAAATCACCAAACTAGGCAGCAACTTATTGAGCGTGCAGCCAGGAAAAAGCAATGAAAAAGGTCCGCCCGCCCAGGCCTTTGGTATTGTCGTCACCACCCTCACGAATAGTGACGCCGAGGCCATTCGCATGAGCGGCGCCGTTCCGCATGCCGTGGCCGTGAACGCTGTCGTGCATGGCACCGCCGGCGTGACCTGGGGAAGCCAGAATATTGACACGAATTTTACCGCCACCGATGCTAATTATCCGGATGTCATTTCCATTAGCATGCAAGAAGGCCAATTTTTTGACCAGACGCAAGGTCAGGGGGCAGCGAACGTTGTCGTGTTGGGCTCGACTGTTGCCAACGAATTATTCGGGCAGAGTGGTGTGGATCCGATCGGGCAAGTAATCAAGGTAAAAAACAGTTCCGTTGCCGAGACTGGGGGAGTGCCCCTCCGCGTTATCGGTGTGATCGCTCCGCGTGGCACGTCTTTTTTCCAGGATCAAGATGATCAAATTTTTCTGCCGCTCGCCATTGGCCAAGGGCAACTGCTTGGCATTCACTATGTGCAGATGATCAATATCAAAGTCGATTCCGCTGCCAATGTTAATCAGACCGTGAGTGACGTTACCACCTTGCTCAAGCAGCGTCATCATATTTTGCGCGATGCCGATGTGGATTTTACGGTTCGCAATATTGCTGATGCCATCAGTGTTTTGACCACCATCACAGATGCCCTCAGTCTCTTTTTGACGGCCATGGCCGGGATTGCACTCCTTGTCGGGGGTATTGGCATTTTGAATATTATGCTCGTCACGGTGGCCGAGCGCACACGTGAAGTCGGACTGCGCAAGGCAATGGGGGCCACGAACAAAAATATTCGCAATCAATTTTTGCTCGAAGCCGGCGCGCTCACCACCTTCGGCGGACTGCTCGGTATTGTGGTTGGTGTCATTGTTTCCTACTTAATTGCTCTCCTCATGCAACACCTGGGCTATGATTGGAGTTTTGTTATTTCGCTCTGGTCGATTGTTCTGGCCGTTGGCGTTTCGGTTGGCACTGGCGTTATTTTTGGATCGTATCCCGCCTTTAAGGCCGCAAAATTGGATCCGATCGAAGCTTTGCGTTATGAATAGCCTATGTTAGTCGGTGTCCAACAATCAATTAAAGGACTGCTTTCGAACAAGGTACGCACGGGTTTGACCACGCTTGGCATTGTTATTGGCATTGCCACCGTCATCCTGGTTCTTTCCGCCGGCGCCGGTTTTCGGCAATTGATTAATTCCGAAGTGGAGGCGTTTGGCAGCAATACGCTCTTTATCGAAACGCGCGTGCCGCCGACAACGAAAAACCGTAATGCCGCGGCGGTGCAGGCTGACCAAAGTCGGGCCAGTTCGGGCGTGGCCATCACCACTTTCAAGAATCGTGATCTGGATGAAATTAAACAGCTTCCGAATGTTGTGAATGCCTATGGCATGGTGACGGGTCTTGGCGTAGTCAGTTATCGCAATAACGAAAAAAGCGCGATTTACTATGGCGCTTCGGCTGATCGCTTTCTCATCGACAAACATACTCTCAAAGTTGGACGATTTTACACGGCAGCAGAGGATGCCGGCGGCGCCCAGGTCGTTATCCTTGGCAGCCAGCTGGCCAGCGATCTTTTTGGTCAAGATAATCCCATTGGAAAAATCATTCGCGTTGGCACGCTTAATTTCCAGGTCATCGGCGTCTACAATCCGCAGGGGTTTGCCGGCGGCGGCACGGCGGACGACAGTTTATACATGCCGCTTACCACCGCTCAGCATAAAATGCTTGGCATCGATTACTTGCTCGTCGGCATCGTCCAGTTAAAAGACATCAATCAAGCCGACCAAACTGCCGAGCAGATTAAGCTGCTCATGCGGCGTAATCACAACATCACCGACCCGGCGAAAGATGATTTTCTCGTGCAGACACAGGCGCAGGCGCTCGACACCTTCAACGTTATTTTTGATGGCATCGAAATTTTGCTCATCGCCATCGCCGCCATTTCACTCGTCGTCGGAGGCGTGGGCATTATGAATATTATGTACGTCGTAGTCACCGAGCGCACGGCTGAAATCGGATTAAAAAAAGCCCTCGGCGCTACCAACACCAACATTTTGAACGAATTTTTAATTGAATCAATCGCCGTGACCGTGCTCGGCGGTATTTTCGGGATTATTTTAGGAGCCTTTCTCGCTTGGTTGCTTTCGCTAATTGCCACGGCCAGCGGGCTTACCTGGCCCTTCACTGTACCTTTCAGCGCCATTATTTTAGCCGTTGGCGTTTCGGCGGCCATTGGCATCGGGTTCGGTGTTTTACCAGCTCAAAGCGCGGCGCATCTTGATCCAATCGAAGCGTTACGTTACGAATAAACCCGATAAAAAAAGCGCCGTTGTCGGCGTAAGTTTAAAATATGCGGGTGGCAGCGGCGGGAGAGAACGTCTCTCCCGCCGCTGCCTGAGCGTCGGGTCGATTAATAGTTCCACCGCTGCAGGCTCTTTGGGAGCCGACGTTGGTTCCAGCGGCGACGCCACCGTCCGACGGCGTTGACGAGCCGCCGCCAGAAGCGTCTGCTGTAGTAGCCCAGCCGCTCCAGACGGCTGTCGTCCTTGTAGTACGCCATCTTCTCCCGACGTTTTTCGGCTTTTACGGAGTTCGCCATCTTCTTCCCTTCATGGCCCCGCCGTGCGGGGTGAGGAAGCGACCGAGTGGGTAAGAGGACGGAACTGTCCCCGGGCTCAACTTCGGTCTTTGCGGGTCGAACTGCCAAAAAATGGTCAGTTTTGATTATCTTTTGGCAATCCGACCAGAATATTGTAGTAAATTTAGCCTAAAAAGCCAAATTTAACAAGCAATAGTAGCATGCTTTTTAGCATTTGTCAAGCGCGCCGGCTCGTGTTACTATCAAGGTACATTACCACCTATGGCCGACACCCAAACAATCAAAGACCGCATCGACATTGTCCAATTCATTGGGGAGTATATTACCCTCAAAAAAGCTGGCTCCAACTGGAAGGCGCGCTGCCCATTCCACAATGAAAAGAGTGCGTCGTTCATGGTCCATCCCGATAAACAGATTTGGCACTGTTTTGGCTGCGGCAAAGGCGGCGATATTTTTACCTTTGTCGAAGAAATGGAAGGCTTGGATTTTGTTGAAGCCTTAAAAATGCTGGCCAATCGAGCCGGCGTTGCTCTTGACGACTTCAAACCAGCTGCGAATGTCAGCCAGAAGAATCGATTGCTCGAAGCCAATCGAATCGCGGCCTATTTCTTTCATCATTTTCTGCTTGAGATACCGGCGGCAGGCGTTGCTCGCGATTATCTTGAGAAGCGGGGAGTCACGACGAAGACCATCGAAGACTGGCAAATCGGTTACAGTCCGGAGCAGTGGGATTTGTTGACTAAATATTTATTGAAAAAAGGATTTACCCTAAGCGAGTGCGTCGCGAGCGGACTAACCATTCAGCGCGACGGCGCTAATGCGAGTACTGGTCAAGGGTTTTATGATCGTTTCCGCGGCCGTGTCATGTTCCCGATTAGCGACGTCCATGGCAATGTTATCGGTTTTACTGGCCGTGTTTTGCGCGAAACTGAAACCTCAGGCGGAAAATACGTTAATACGCCCCAGACACTCCTCTACGATAAATCACGAGTAGTGTACGGACTCTCACGCGCCAAGACCGAAATTAAAGCCAAAGATATGGCCGTGGTTGTCGAAGGACAAATGGATGTCATCGCTTGCCACGCAGCGGGTATGAAAAATGTCGTGGCGGCATCCGGCACGGCGCTGACAATTGAACAGATTAAATTGCTCAAGCGTTACACCAATAATGTGTCGATGGCTTTTGATGCCGACAGCGCCGGCGAGAACGCCGGCAAGCGCGGTGCCACCTTGGCGATGGCGGAAGGACTGCAGGTGAAAGTTATTCAAATTCCGGCGGGGGCGGGCAAAGATGCTGACGAATGTTTGAAAAAAGACCAAGCTGTCTGGTTCAAGGCCGTTGCCAACGCAACCAGTTTGCTGGAATGGTATTTTCGGACTATCCTTAAAAAAATCAATCATACCACTGCCGCCGGCAAACAGGCGGTCGTCAATGCACTCCTCCCCGAGATTGTCGCAATTCCCTATGCCGTCGAGCGGGGTGAGTGGCTTCGGCGCTTGGGAGATGAACTTGATCTCGACCAGGCTGTTCTTCATGAAGAGGTAAAAAAGGTTTCTGCGCGGCCCTCGTCTTCAAAAGATTCCCGGTCAAGCGAAAAACCGCTCGCGACGGTTCCTCGTGATCCGATCGAAGTTTTGGCCGAAGAACTGTGGTCACTGCTTCTCAAGTTTCCCGTCCATTATGCAAAGGCATCGGCAGAGCTTCGTCCGGAGTATTTTGCCAATACGAAGCTTCTTTCTCTTTACGAAATCGCTGAAGACGTATATACTACTAGCCATCAGTTGGATGTTACTGTCTTACGTCAACGAATCGGCGTTGAGGCCAATGGCGAGAGTATGGTGGACGTTCTTGAAATGCGGCCGTATCGAAATTTTGATGACATTTCTGCCGTCGACGCTGGACAGGAAATAGAACAAATTTTAGTTCGTATAAAAGAAGAGTGGCGGAAAAAAAGAGGAAAGGAAATTGAACGGCAAATGAAGGAAGCCGAATCAACAGGCGATAGTAAAAAAATTGCCGAGTTACTTCAAGAGTGGCAAACTATCAAGTAGTTTTTTTAAACATGGAATACAAAAAAAATAAGCGCCCTGCCGCAAAGGCAAAGCGTCCAACCAAGAAGAAGGTTAAAAAAACCGCCCAAAGCGCAAGAAAAAACGCGTCGGTCGGGAAGAAACATGCTGCCGGAGCCAAAGCCAAACATGGGAAGAAAATTTCCCATGCGGCTGCGCATAAAGGCAAGA
>JAJYIJ010000057.1 GCA_021790135.1 bacterium
CTCGGTCTGCCGGCCAGGAAGCCGGACGCTCGAGACGGGATGCGGGCTGTCGACCCTGCTGTTTGCCGCCATCGGAGCCACCAATGCCGCAACCCCCATTGCCAGCATAACGGCACTCATTGCCACGGAAATAAATTTGTAAAATCGTGTCATACTGTCACCTCCTTCCTGTTTTTTTGTTGCTTCATAGGACATCTCTCATTAAAATTTTTTCTTTTGTTTAGTATAGCACATCCTTTTTTTCTTTGCCAACTATAGTGAACCAGTTAAAAATCTAACAATGACATTCAATAAGAAATAACTAGCAAACACAATCACGATGCCAACGGCCGCCCAGAGCATTGACTTGGTGGCGGCACTGATTTTTTCAGCGTTGCCATAGGCAAAGAGATAATTGCCACCGGCCCGAACAAAAATAATCAACGCTACCGCCCCAATGATGCCAAGCACGGCTTTAATCACCTGCCCCACCAAACTAGGGACGCTATTAATATTGCTTTCGAGCGGATTGGTTAAACATACGGCGCCAGGCGCAGTGCCAGCCGGACAACAAGTGCCATTTGAGCAGATTTCACCAGCAAGACAGGCCGGTTGGCAAGTATCCGCTGCTAGAGCCGGAACGGAAAAAGCCCCAAGTAAAAAAATGAAGCCCAGGAACGACACAAGAATAAAGCAGAGCTTTTTCATAGACTCACAAAAAATTAAATATTTGCGCGACAATCATATAACTCGACAGAACAACCAAAACTCCAACGACGCTCCACAAAATTATTTTTTTCGCTAGTTCAACTTTTTCACTATTCCCAAAAGAAGTCATCCAAATTATGCCGGCAATAATAATATTCAACATGAAGAAAGCGCCCATCAGCCCAGAAAAAAATTTCACCACCTGCCCAGCGTACTGTTCCGGGCTGCTAATCGCCATGCCGGGTTGATTAAGCACATCGGCCGCTCGATTTTGCAACGCCAGCACGTCATTATTTGGCGCCGCTGCTTCTCCGGCCGATGAGGGATTGCTGCATTGATTGTAGTTATAAGCCACACAGTTTGTGTCAGCCTTACAACAATCGCTGAACGTCGACGTTGATACTGCGCACGGTTCATCCCGTGCAGCGCATTCGCCTTGATAAATCTCCGGCTTCGTTTTAGCGTTGCATTGCACTTCCTGACAATCAGCATCACAGGCGCACTCGCCATAGGTCGGCGCCCGTTTGCATTGATCATAGTAATAAAAAAAAGTGGTCGAATTGCTCAGATCGGCGTTTAAACGATGTTTATCGTTTGGTATGCAAAGACTGGCCGCAGTTTTATCAAAACCCGCCGCCTGGCTAGCCAGCGGCAGCAACAAAAAAACAACGAATCCGAGAGCTAAATATATAAGAAAAAATTTTTTAATTTGTCTGAACATACGAGCCTACTACGGCAAAGTAAACATATTCTTAATCTGAAACGCTTCGCCCAGATAACGAACGAGCAAATAAGCGCCAAACACGATAATAAGACCAATAACGGCCGCCATCAGTGCATCAATCCCAATTTTCAATCTCTCTTGGTTGCCTTCGGAAATAATGATATAAACGCCGCCGTAGACAAAGGCGCCAATCGCTAAAGCGCCGATAATGGCGAATAAATACTGGGCAATATTCAAAAGCAGCGTGATATAGATATCCACATCTCCGCATGGTCCTTGCACTGTCCCGCTCACCGTAACCAGCGTATTTTGGAGGGCACAGTCAGGAATAAATTTGCTAACGCTGGCATTGCCGCTATAACTGAGCGTTTTCCAGATACATTTATGATCGTCGGGGGTCGGAATACATAACTGGCGAGTATTACACGTCGGCTGGTCGCTCGGGTTTATCGCATCGCATTCTCCCCAATAACAATTCGGGTCACTCGTACATTGACCGCCAACCGGAGAATTCTTGCATTCATTAATTAGAGCCTGGGTGGGATTCGTATCGACAGGGTAACATCCGCCGCTCGCATGAGCGGACGGAACAAGAAAAAAAGCCGCTCCCGCAAAAAATGCTATGAGGTAAAAAAAATTCTTATACATTGCTGACATCATACTTTTTTCATAATGTCTGATTCACTTGTTCGGCGCCGCGATCAAGAACACTCTGTTTCCAACTCGCAGACTGATTCGGATCGGGCGGAGGCAACAGCCAATTATGGAGCATTGTGTCGATTGCTTGGCTGGCCGCTGTATAATCCGCGCCGCGTTACCAATTGCCGGCGATAAGCGCCTGAGAAACAAACGGCGAGAGGATTGAATTTTGCTCTTGTTCGGCAACATACTGTCTGAGCGCGGTCGGACGTCCGGTAGCATCGAGATAAGTCTTCGTCGCGGAGGAGTGAGTGAGGTAGTTTATAAAGGCCCAGGCTTCATTTTGATGCGACGATTGAGCAACAACCGTTTCCAACGCATAATTAGCCGAATTGACTGGCGAAGATGGATCGAGCTGCAGCATCGGCAACACAACAAAATTGAGCTGCGGGGCGCGCGCTTTAATCACCGCATAATCAGAGTCGTAACCGAAGAAAAAAGCGGTGGTTCCGTTCACAAAACTGTCGAGGGCATTCGGCATTGATTCATTCCACGAATAGGTATCACGCGAGGGATTGGCAAAATCCGTGTAGAAATCCATGACTGACATTTGCGGTGTTTCCTGCCCATTTCCGCCGCTACCGTTAAATACCGCCTGGCCGCTCGGAGCTACAAACGACAGGTTGCTTTGTTTAAATAAAATGTAGAGCAAATCGTCAGCGTGTGGAATATTATTTCCCGTGCCGAGCGCCGCGCCCGACTGAATAATTTTCCCCGTGCTCTTATCAAATTTCGTTAGTTGTTTTACATCAGTTTGAAAATCATCCCACGTTTTTGGCGGGACCGCAATGCCAGCGCGATCAAGCAAATCTTTATTATAGAACATGGCCATCGTATCAAAAGAAATCGGCAAACCGTAAATTTGCCCGCCGCGCACGGCATCGGCGGCCACTGTTCCAAGATATTCGGCATTCAACTGGTTAATGTTCAACGTCGGCAATGTTTGTTCCGCTACGCTCGTGGTGTTGCCGAACTGTCCGTGCTGCACGGACACAATGGTGTCTCTCACCGTTGCCGGCATGGGCGTTAAAAATTTAAGATAGGTTCCAAGCGAACGATTGCCAACGGAAAGAATATCCGGGCCATGACCTTCAGCCAAAGCCTCAATGAGTCGCTGGTAGACCTCATCGGGCCGAAGCTGTACCAGATTAATGGTCAAATACGGACGGTTCGCCGTGTAGGCCGTTATCAGCTTCTGCAACTCGTCGACATCATCTGTCACGGTCCAAAAAGTCAACGTCACCGGTTTAATAGACGACGCCGTTGGAACAGAACTTTTACAACCAAAACCGCCGAGCACGAGAACTCCGAAGCTCAAGCTGTAAAGCAATATTTTTTTTACGATTCTGGACACATGCGCAGTAGTTTGCTGCCAATTAACTCGGCCGCTTCGCTCGTTGCCACGCGTCAGGTATTATAGCACCTTTTTGAGATATTTTCTAAGTTCATGTCCGAACTTCGCATCACGCAAAGCAAAATCGACGTTGGCTTTGAGATAACCAAGCTTCGAACCAGTATCATAGTAGGTCCCCTCTACCCTCCGCGCATACACTGGCCGCTTCTTTAATAATTTAAAAATTGCGTCAACCAGCCAGAGTTCTTTATCGCGTCCCAATTTTGTTTCACCCAAAGCTTCAAAGATATCCGGCGTAAAAATAAACCCGCCCAAACTGGCCAAGCGCGAGGGCGCTTTTTGCGGGCCTGGTTTTTCTATAATCGTTTTAACTTTAAAAACATTTTTTTCCACTTTTTCCGCGTCAATAATGCCGTATTTTTTTGTTTCTTCCGCGCTCACTTCATAAGCGGTCAAAATTGTTTCGCCGTAGCGATCGAACGAACTCACCAGCTGCTCCAGTTGCGATTCTTGCGGCGTATAAAAAAATTCATCACCCCACATCACGGCGAATGGCTCATTCCCCACGACATCTTTTGCGCACAAGACCGGCGTGCCATTGCCGTAGGGACCTTTTTGTCGAATAAATATAAAATTAGCCAAATCGGCAATTTTCTTGACTTGTTCTGCTTGCTCTTCTTTGTGTTGCTTTTTCAACCAGTTAACCAATTCATAGTTCGGGCTAAAATGATCCTCGACCGCGCGCTTCGACGGTCCCGTCACCATAATAATGTCAGTTATGCCTGCCCGCACGGCGTCTTCCACAACGTATTGAATAATTGGCTTGTCAACGATTGGCAGCATCTCTTTTGGTTGGGCCTTCGTCGCCGGCAAAAAACGTGTGCCGAGTCCGGCCACCGGTATAACGAGTTTACGAATTGAACTCATAGGGCATACAAATTAATTGAATCCACTATAACAAAAGAGCGTGAGGCGAGCAAGGGACATGTCCTGGTCTACTTCACCTCTTCCCACGAAATAATGTTGTAGGTTGAACCCACCGGAAAACCGCCGGGTGGATTATAGGTGAGATTCGTGTCGTAAATCGAATCAGTATTTTTAAAGCCTGACACGATCGCACCGCCCTGGCTGACCCAACTCCACGTCCACAGGCCGTTGGTAATCACTGAACCGTAAATTGTCAGGCTGTCTTTCAAGTCGCCCGGGTAGTAGTATCGTTTCGCGGCGCCGTTCTGTGCCAAAAGTGCCGCGTCGATTTCCATCGTGTCGGGCACGTCGTGAGGAATTAAAATATTTTGATCGGCAATCAACCCAAGCACATCACTGCCGTCTTTTGCCGTATAGACTAAATTATTATCCACCATGATTGAATTGCCTGGACTCGTTCCAACGGTAACGCGGCCGTTAACCGTGCCGTCAACCCACACCTGATCATCAACATATATGTAGGAGCTGGTCGGCATTGGATAAATCGTTGCCGGACCAAGCGTCCGGATATCGATGCTGGACCAAAAATATTTATTGCTATTGGTATCACCCGCTTTGTATGCCACTGTCGACAAAACTTTAGCAATACTGACCGTGCCGTCGGCATTGAACTGCAGATGCCACCCTTGCTGTCCGGATGATGGCAAAAAAATACCATCGGCCTGCGTCAACGTTTTCATCTGTTCGAGTTTCGCCGTCACTGCGCTAAAATCCCAGGCCGGCACTGGATAACTCCAAAATGACGTTGGCCCGCCCTGTCCCCAAATTCCCGGTTTCGTGAGATTATTGCAACCATGCACGGCCTGACAAGTATAGGTTGCCATGGCGCTGGTGATTGGAGCATTCCCGGTCCCGTCGAAACGAATACCGCCATTGGCATGAAACCGCCCATTGATGATTTCATTGTTCCCGATCCAGACATCGCTATTTGTCAGGAACGCGTAATTCGCAACGGATGGGAAGCCAAGCCGCACCCGAATTATCCGACTCGCATTTGGTTCGCTCGTGATGCTGCCGGTTGACTGAATAGTAACAACTGTTGAGCCAGTCGCCGGCGGAGTGATGGTAAGTGAAAATTGCCCGATCGCCACGCCATCTTTATTATAGTAGGTATGCACATAAGGCCCTGGGGTGGAGGTGCCGTCGGTGTAATCGGTTGGATTGTGCGCCAAATGCCAACGATAATAATTGATCCCCGCTTCCGCGATCTGAAAAGCTTGTTCCTGCCCCACCCGATAGCGCGCCGCCTGGTGTTCGGAAATAGCATACCCAGAAATAGCAATGACCACTAAAGAAAACGCCAGGGTTCCGAACACAATGACATAGAGCAAAATACTCCCTGGCTGTGCCGCTGTTTGGCCATTAAAAATTTTCCAAAAACGCCTCAACATATTTTAATTACTTTTTAAATTTCTCATTTCCGCCTGCGTTTCAACGGTCAACGCCGCCGGCGAAGCCGTCGGATTCTTATCGAGTCTGAGGTTTACCCCAATCATCCGAATCTGCGTCAGATTAATTGGATCGGACAACGGTGTGCTCGAGTCGGTACCATCATAATTCTGATCATAATAGGTAAAAATAGGAGTGGAAGTATTCGCCACATAATGCACGACGTCGGTGACTGTTTCGGTTGAAGTATTGTAGCTCAAAGGATTGCCGCTCGGCTTCGTGATCCCTTCTTCTAAAGTCGTGCCGTTCAAAAAATAGTGCACCCGTTCAATATAACTGTCGCTGTCAACATTGGAATAAAAAATAAATTCCGTTGGACTCGCGAGCTCGATCGGATAAGCACCAATACTGGAATAGGTGGCGCCGCGCACTTCGTCAGTGAACGTTTCCAGCGCCCGCCGGGCTTCGCCTTGCGCATCCAACTGATCAAAAATTATTTGTTCCGAAGTATGACTGGTCAAAAATATTTGCACGGTGGCCGCCGCCAACAAAATAAAAATGCCAAGCGTCACAAGCACTTCAATCAAGGTAAATCCGGTTGAACGGCGCTGTGTCATATACAACATTATTGCGTTGAAAGATACACCGTGGTTTGGACTGCGCCGACAATATCAATCGGATCACTGACCGTCGCATAGCCAGAGCGCGAAACCGTGAGTGTGTACGTGCCGCTTGCGAGCGACCCAAAAAAAGTCTGGCCTGGCGGCGTGCAGCTGGCGGTAAACGTAAAATCAATTTCCGAAACATCCGGCGTCACGCTCGTATCATTGGTATTCAAAAATAAACGGTACTGCAAATAGCGACGGTCATTA
>JAJYIJ010000058.1 GCA_021790135.1 bacterium
TTTTGGAGGTTTCGGTGGCTCATCTTTTGCTGGAGGGATTTCCTCTGGAACTGAGGGGAGTTCCTCTGGCGCACAAAGAGTATATCCAAGCAGATTTGGTACGGTTTTGAATTTACTGCCTGGGAAGGTTAATACCACCAACCCTTCAGAAGTAACGTCGAGCTCAGCCACGAACGGCTTTATATTTTTGTCGGTAGGAATGAATCCATATCTTTTCCCAACCTCAGCCTTTTTGCCGCCAGCTGTTTCGATTGTTTTTGGCCGCGAACGACTTTCTGTGTCAGACATATTTTTTAATTAATTATTGATACTTGTCAATACTTTAACCTAAATCACAGTCCTTCGTCAAGGATACTACAATTGGGTGGAGGTGGCGGAGGAGTTGGATTTGGAGAAAAGGTCTAAAAAATTAAATAATTTTTTGACTCTGGCACGAATGTAGCCACCTATAATTCCAGGCGCCAGTATTCGCGCTTGTTTATTTTGTCAATTTCTTCAGTAAAACCATTTCGTTCAAGAAAATTTTTTCCTTGTGGTGTATCAGCAATCGCCACGCAGTAATTGCAGTCGGCTTGTTGAGCCTTTGATAGTACCTTTGTTAGCAAATTTTTTGCAATATCAGTTTCGCCACGCAGTTCTTCACGTACGACGACGACCCCGATGGAACAGTATAAATCTTTGTGATTATCAGGCGCAATAATATAAGTAATAAGTCCATTTAGAGATCCATCGGCTTCACGTTCCTCAATTACGTCGTTTCCTTCAAGAGCAGATCGTATAATGTCGTCGTGCTTCGCTTTACCACCAGGATAATTTTCCCGGATAAATCGGGCACGTTCCTCGAACAGCCCCTCTTCACTCTCTACGGATTCATTTTGTTGGAGGTCAGGATGACTTTTAAATTTTTGTCTTTCAAATGACATAAATATCAAGTAACAAAACAAAACTCTAATCAAACATAACTTATCCGATTTGCGTTGACAATTTGCGTAACTAAATTACCACTCTAGTCTATCAGAAAGTCACAGAAAGTTCGAGCCCCGTCCGATATCAACGCGAAAGTAATAAAAAAGTCGGCTAAGATAAGCCAACTTTTTTCTGTGGGGATTGTGGGACGATTTCAGGACGATGGATTGGGTAGAGGTGATGACGGAGTTGGGGCTGGACGCAAAGCCGAGAAAATTAGAGTGTTTGCTTCAGATAAACTCTTAAGAGGCCTTGTCTCCAAGCGAATAATCACCGTATGAATATATATGCTCGGTTTTGTCTTGGATTTCTCCGTTAGCATTTCGGCTTATCTCGTAAATAATTTTTGAGGCCGGGTCAACTTGTATCTCAGTTTTTACTTCAAAAAATTGTTCGCTACCCGGATGTGCTCTTACCTTCCTAGTAAGCAAAAGTGTCCCTTGGCTGGTTTGTTTGACATCAAAAGAGGTTTGGTCAGGTGAGGTAATAGTTTTGTTTACGTCTGCTTGTATCATTCCGACAAACCCTTTCTTCTGCCATTGTTCTGTGGTTACTTTATCGATAACTCGCGCTCTCCACAGCGCTCCTTCCACCGCCAACAAACGTTGAGTGTATTGATCTAAAACTTCATAGGCTCGCTCGCCAGTTTGCTCAACGCCATATCTTTTGGCATTTGGTTTGCGTAGTCTGACTGGCACGAAAAATGGTTGTTTTTTACCAAGCTCCACTAATTTTTTTAGTTCTTCTGGATTGTCATCAACCATTATGAAACTTTGAACATTGTCGGGTTCTTTTTCTATTTGGGGGTACTGAATTTTAAGGTATCGTTCAAGAAATTCGGCTTTGGGTATTTGAGCATATAAAATATCCATCGGCATTCCTAGCTCGGGAAGCACTGCCTCAACCTTTGATCTTTGGAATTTAATTTCCCCATAAGTGAGGATATGAACACGAGCGGCTGGTGTAGCAGTAAGAAAACGCAAAAATTGTGCCATATCTTTATTGATAAACTGCTGCGGTTGTATGGTTGAAACAGCCAGGTCGATGCTCTCTGCTTTGTCTGGAAATTGCGATTTAAGCGTATCAATAAATAATTCTTGATGAAGCATTTTTGCTCCTGTTTTTTGATTAGCAACTTTTGCCTCATCATAAGACTTATCAATAATTTCAGCTGGAATACCAGTTTGCTCAAGTTTTTCCTTGGTTGCTTTATTATAGCCAGTATAATCAAAAACAGTATCGTCAAAATCAAAAAAATATTCTACAAATTTTGTTCGATGAGAGTTTTTATCTTCTGGATTAGTGGCAGAAGAGGCACGAATATTAGGCATTTCTCTCAATTTCATCCTGTATCCATAATCTCCAATTTCTTCTAACTGTCTTTGCTTCTCGGGAATCTGAGGCAATTTGGCTAACTGTGCCTCCAAAGATTGCTCAACGGCATCTTGGTATATTTGTCGTGAGTTGTCCACTGGATTTTCAGGGTTGGTTGTTAGTACTTCTGACATACGATATTATAGTTCGCTGTCTAGTATATCTTTCTGGTTTATTTTTGTCTATGTGATTCAATACAACTATCGGGTTCGAGTCCCGTCTGGCCTTACTACAAACGTAATAAAAAAGTCGGCTAAGATAAGCCAACTTTTTTCTGCGGGTCGGACGGGACTCGAACCCGCAACCCCTGCCGTGACAGGGCAGTGCTCTAACCAGTTGAACTACCGACCCAAATTAAGTAGTAAAATTATATCGCAAGGAATCGCTGTTGTCAATTATCTTTAGTGTTATTTCTTGCTAAATGATAAAGGCCTGGAATGTGTCTGGCAGTAGGAGAGAAGCGAAGGAGGGGGCGCTTCAACCACGTGCCAAACACGTTCCAGGCCTATAGAAAGGACTCTTTATCGTGTGAGGAGAATACTAAATTTTTTTCCCTCTGTCAACAATAGCAATGTGGATAATTATTTGACCGCTTCGACTACTTTGGCAAAAATGGCGGGTTGGTTGGCTGCCAACTCAGCCAGAATCTTGCGATCCAAAGCAATACCTTTTTTCTTGAGGCGGTCGATTAATTTGCTGTAGCTCAAACCTAATGGACGGACGCCAGCATTAATTCGAATGTTCCAGACATTTCTATTTTGACGTTTCTTGGCGCGGCGGGAGGCGAAAGCATATTGGCCGGCCTTCATCTTGGCGACTTTAGCCAATTTGATTTTTGATTTGCGTCCCCATTTATAACCTTTGGTATGTTTTAAGATTCCGCGGCGTCGTTTACTGTGCAATTTTCCACCTTTAATGCGTGTCATACGTGTATAGGAGTTAGGACTAAGGAATTAGGAGGTAGGAGGGTAGATAATCATCCCTGACTATTTCCTACCAGCTATAATCTTTTAGTTATTTGGCAAATTAATTTGAATAATTCGATTCAAGGTCGGGCTGGTTATTACATCGGATTTTTTGTTGCGTCCGACTTTACCATTTTCTCGCGCATTAAAATGATTTTGGCCAGACGTGCGCTTAATAATTTTACCTGTGCGTGTTTTTTTGTAACGCTTGGCAGTGGCCTGGTGCGTTTTAAGTTTCGGCATATAATTTTGAAACAACTAATTGTTTAGAATGTAATTTATGATTTCACTATGATGGCAGTCACTTTGTTGCCGGCTCGTTCCACAGCTTGCTCCCAACGGATTGGCATTTCTTTTATGATACTGTCAGCGAACTCCTTAGCGATTTGGACGGCGTGTTGCCCCTGTTGCATTTCGCGACCGCGCAAGGTTATTTCGATTTTGACTTTGTTGCCTTCGTTTAAAAATTTTAAAGCTTGCAGACGACGAATTTCCAGGTCATGTCCACCGATGCGCAGCGACAGCCGAACGCCTTTGGTATCAACGATATGCTGATGCGCTTTCTGCAGCCGTTTTTCTTTTTCTTGAGTGTAACGGAATTGTCCGAAGTCGATAATTTTGGCGACTGGCGGGTTTGACTTTGGATTGATTTCTACCAAGTCAAGACCGCGTTCCTGCGCCAAAGCAATGCCAGCACCGGTTTTCATGATGCCGAGGTTTTGGCCATTAGCATCCAAAACCATTACTTCATGTGCGACGATACCTTCGTTAAAGAGGTATATTTTTTGGGGCTCTTCTTTTTTTCGATGATGCGAAATGCGCATGAACGTGGCAATTAGTTTTTAGTTTGTGGAAGTGGCGAGAGTTGAACTCGCGTCCAAGAAAAAAACCTTAAACCGTACTACATATATAGCCCGCTTGCGTTTGGTGAGGGCGTTTGAAAACGGGCGAAAAGCGCACTCACGAATCGGTGTCGTCTTTCATGTTTGAAGAACCGATGACCTCAAACACTACGCTTCGTAAGTGACACCACGGCGGCTCTACGAAGTCTTGAGCCGGTGATGGCAAATGGCCCTGCCTACCGGTAGGTAGACCTTAGGCCATTGCAGGAGCAAAGTTGCTGAACGCCGAAGCGACAGCTGACTTTACTTTAGATACAAAGTTGGCACTTATGTATAGCGCCCGGACATTTTAACGAGACCCCGAGCCGTCTCGATATGCGAGTAAAAGGAACTTTTTCTGTCAAAGCCCAACACCCCCTAATCAAGCGCGCGTCGAACTTCCCGTTCGAGATCGCGCTTTTTGACGGTGGCACGCTTGTCGTATGCGTGTTTTCCGCGGGCGACGGCCACCTCAACCTTAATAAGGCGGTTTCTAGTATACATCTTCAGAGGCACAATTGTCAAGCCTTTTTCCAAGGATTTCCCGCGTAAATAGTTAATTTCTCGTTTTTTGAGCAGAAGTGTCCGGCTGCGCGTGGGATCATAGTTTGGGAGCGGTCCGGCCGGCGCATATTTTGTGATATGGGCATTGGTAAGTTTTGCCTCATTACCATGGAAGGTTACAAAGGCACCCTTCAGACTGACAGCGCCTTTTTTGGCGGCTTTGACTTCTTGGCCGGTCAACACTAAACCCGCCTGAAACGTTTCCAGGATTTCGTAGTTGAATCGGGCTTGGCGATTTTCAGCAAGAGCGTTGGACATACTAAAACATGCGTAGTGTACCAATTTATGAGGTATTCTGCAACGGTTGTCTTGATTCTGGTGTTTGTGATGGTGAGTTGATTTTTTATGGTCTTTTTGATACTCTTACGTAATAATACTATGGCAATTGTACGGAAAATTTCTTTGCATCCATTGTTTGCGGCGGCGCTTGACCTCGTAGCGGCGGCGCTTGTTTTGTGGCAACTGAGCCTTGCGGCAAGTTTTTCGGTTTTCGTTGGCTGGATGGTTTTGCGCACGCTCTGGTGGTTGGTTTTGACGGAACTTTGTTACTATCCGCCATTTGTCAGCCGCTGGCGACATTTTGCCACCTTGCTTTTTTTCAATGCCGCCTTGATGGGACTCCTTCTTTTTGTTGATTCGATTTTTTTGGTTGGCGTAGTCTACATTTTTTTAGCTTTCGTGCCAGCAGTAAGTTTTGTTCTTGTGCCCAACCGACCGGACTCTTTGTCGGTTTTGGCCAAGCCGGAACGTCGCTGGCGCCTCGCCATGACGACGCTCGCGATGGGAGGGCTCTGGGCAATGGTTAGTGCTGTTGGCGCATTCCAATTGATGAGCGGCTGGTGGCTCGTCTGGCTTTCTGTTGAAGCGCTGGGAATTTTAATTGCGGTCAGCATGTGGTGGTGGCGAGAATACGGTCGGCCGTATAGCGGACAATTTTTTATTGCCGCGGGTATTATGGCACTTATCTTCGGCGAGCTCGCCTACATTGTATATCTCTGGCCAATTGGTTATTTGGCCGTTGGATTTTTAATGGCGGCTCTCTGGTACACACTTTGGCTTTTGCTCCGTTTTTCACTGACGCCAGAAGGTATTGATTGGCAGCGGCAGAAATGGTTTTTGATGGGAATGGCAATTGTAATAACTTTTTATTTGGTGTTGGTAGCTCGTTGGAAATAAATTTGAACTATTTTATCTATGTCTTCTTTTCCCCCGCATTTACCGCCGCCGACGTGCAGCGTTCCGCAACATCGTGAATGGCAACGAATTAAAGTGATTTTGCTGGCCAGTTTTTTTGGTATTGGCGCTGGTGTGGTGGGGGCAGCAATTTTTCTAGGTTGGATTTGGACAGGCCAAGGCGTTTCCGGCGGTTGGCTGGTGACGGGCCGGGCTAATTCTCCGTCGACAGCGCTCACGAGCCAGAATTATGTTGCCGGACAAATGAGCGACAGTATTTTTACGATTTACTCGCGTGCGCTGACTCTCGGCTCGGCAACAACGGTGTCGCCTGCCGACGAAGTGGCGCCGGCCGTGGCGGTCTTGTCGTCGGGGTGGCTCCTGGCCACACTGCCAGAATTCAATGGGCAGTTTAAAAATTGGGTGATCGCGGGGGACACTGGCATACTTTATAAAGCGACCAATGTCTTATACGATAAACGTTCAGGCTTGGCGTACATAAAAATTACGGCCGCTGAGCCATCAACGGCTATCAATCAGGCAGAGTTAAAAGTAGTGGCTTTTTCGAGTGGAGCGAATGTGAACGATCCGGTTTTTGTTAATGTTAATGGTTTGTGGCAGGGGAGCACCGTCATTGGCGAGGCGCCACTTTCGAACGCCGGTCACTTGGATTCGGCCCCCGCGCTTGGCGTCGTGCTTGACGGCGTCTTTCCAAACGGCGCGCCTGTTGCGGACAGTGC
>JAJYIJ010000059.1 GCA_021790135.1 bacterium
GCACTTATCGCCGACTTCGGAGTGTATGCTGTAGGCGAAGTCGACTGGTGTCGCTTCTTCCGGTAAATCGATAACATCACCCTGCGGAGTGAAGGCAAAAATGTGATTTTTGAAAAAATCTATTTTCATGGCTTCCAAATCAGACATGGTGGTCAAAATTTCTTTTTGAATTTTCGCCAGGTCTTTGGCCCACGACACATCGCGTGCTGGCAATTTGATCCCGCGTTCGTCATAATGCCAATGCGCTGCCACGCCGAATTCAGCTTCGTAGTGCATTTTTTTGGTACGAATTTGAAATTCAATCATCTTTCCTTCTGGGCCGAAAACGGTGGTGTGGAGTGATTGATAGCCGTTCGGTTTTGGCTGGGCAATGTAATCTTTGATTCGTCCCTTCAGTGGTCGCCAGGTTTTATGTACAATGCCAAGCGCTGCGTAGCAATCGGCAATGTCGTTGACGATAATACGCAAAGCAATGATGTCGTAAATTTTGTCAGTTTCCCAATCTTTTTTCGCTAATTTTTCGTAAAAACTATATAGCTGTTTTTTGCGTCCGTGGGTGTCAAAATAGGCAATGCCAGCTTTCCGGAGTTCACTGCGCACGATTTTTAAAGAACGCTCGATGTACGACTCGCCGTCACTAAAAATTTTATCCCGAATTTGTTTCGTCCGCACATATTCTTTTGGATAGACATAGGGGAAAGAAAGATCCTCAAGTAAACCTTTAAATTCACCCATGCCCAGGCGGTGAGCAATTGGCGCGAAAATTTCCAGACTTTCCAAGGCAATACGGTAGCGTTTTTTTTCTTCTAAGGCCTCCAGGGTGGTCAAATTATGGACACGGTCGGCAAATTTTATGATCATTACCCGAACGTCTTCGGCCATGGCCACGAACATTTTGCGCAGGTTCTCGATATACCGCTCAGCTCCGCGATATTTTAATTTACCCAGCTTGGTAATGCCGCGAATCATGGCAGCGATATCAGGATTGAAATCCCGCTCGATATCTTCAAGGGTCACGGCCGTGTCTTCCGGTACGTCATGCAGAATGGCCGCGACGATGATGGTAATTTCCATGCGCATGGTTGCCAAAATGTATGCCGTTGCCAAAGGATGAATTATATAAGGCTCGCCGGATTGCCGTTGCTGGCCCTGGTGGGCTTTGTTCGCTACCTCGTAGGCAAGCCAAACCAGATCAAGATCACTTTGGCCGACATATTTTTTGATGGCTCCAATAACATGATTGATGGTGAGATTTTTTGGAATGCTGATTTGCTCCATATAGATGGTAGTATAGAGATTGACCTGGCTGTCCGTCAATAAAAGAGGGGAAAGTATTCCCCTCGTGGTCTATTTATTTGCTCTGGTCAGCCAATTTGGTGAAGCTGCAGTCCTTATTGCTGCATTTAATTTTTCCCCCGGCTGCATAGGTCAGAAGCGATTGGCAGTCCGGACATTTTTCTCCGGTCGGTTTGTTCCATAGGGCGAAGTCGCAATCAGGGTAGCGGTTACAACCGTAAAAATTTTTGCCGCGCTTGCTTCGTTTTTCCACAATTTCGCCTTGACCACATTTCGGGCAGGGAATATTCAATTTGATTTCGATCGGTTTAATATTTTTACATTTTGGATAGTTTGAGCACCCAAGAAACGGCCCAAAACGTCCCATTCGACGGAGCATCGGGGCTCCGCACTTTTCGCATGTTTGTTCGGTCGTCTCGGCCACTGCCTGACTGAACGGACTGCCTGGCAATGGTTTCGTATTTTTACAGTCAGGATAACCGGTACAGGCTAAAAATTTGCCAAAACGTCCCATTTTTATCACCATTGGTTTGCCACATTTATCGCATATTTCGTTAGTCGTTTCTTCCGTCAATTCTTTTTTGTTCAGTTCCTGGTCTTTTTTATCGAGATTTTCTTTGAAGGGATGATAAAAAGTGGAGATCACCGGCTGCCAATCTTTTTCGCCGGCGGCGATCTCATCCAAATTTTCTTCCATTTGAGCGGTGAAAGCATAGTCAACGATCTGCGGGAAATGCTCAACTAATAAATCGTTGACGACAAAGGCAATTTCTTTTGGTTCTAGTTTTTTCTTATCGTCGCGTCCGACATACCCTCTTTCTTCAATCGTTGCGATGGTCGGCGCATAGGTTGATGGTCGGCCGATGCCGTATTCTTCCAAAGCTTTGACGAGCGTCGCATCCGAATAGCGCGCGGGCGGTTCGGTGAAGTGCTGTTCGGGCGTAAGAGCTTGGCACGAAAGCGGGTCGTTGACAGCCAGTTTTGGCAAAGCATTTTCTTTAGTTTTTTCTGGATAGAGTTTTAAGAAACCGTCAAAGACGATTGTTTGGCCGGTAGCATGAAAACCATAGTCGCTGTTACTGAGTATATCAATTGTAGCCGCGTTAAGTTCGGCTTCGGCCATTTGTGTGGCAATCGCTCGTGACCAAATTAATTGATAAAGTCGAAGCTGGTTGCGCTCGAGATAGGGCGCCACTGCTTCCGGCGTTCGGTTGGCTTCGGTCGGCCGAATAGCTTCATGCGCTTCCTGAGCATTTTTATTTTTATTTTTAAATACGCGCGGCGTTGCCACCTGGTAGGACGCTCCATAAAGTCGGCCGATACTTTCGTGTGCGTCAGTCAAAAATTTTTCCGACAGATTGACGGCATCCGTACGCATGTAGGTAATCAGGCCGACTTGGCCGTCGCTGCCGAGCTCGACGCCTTCGTATAATTGTTGCGCTAGACGCATCGTCTGTTTGGCCGAAAAGCCAAGTTGATGGTTAGCCTCTTGCTGGAGACTCGAGGTGGTGAAGGGAGGCGGCGGTGTTCGTTTCGTTTTTTTTTCTTCCACTTTGGCCACTCGATAGGAAGCTGATTGGAGGGAAGTCAAGATCGCATCGACCTGCTCTTTATTTTTTAAACTGAGTTTTTCAATTTTTTGGCCATGGTCGCTGGTGAGACGGGCAGTGAAAGCGCTTGTTTGTCCAAGGGGCGCAAATGAGCCGTCGATACTCCAATATTCTTCCGGCGTAAAGGCTTTGATTTCGCGTTCGCGCTCCACCACGAGCCGGACGGCCACGCTTTGAACGCGTCCAGCTGACAGTCCCTTGGCCACTTTGCGCCACAAAAAGGGTGATAGATTATAGCCAACCAAGCGGTCAAGGATGCGGCGCGCTTGCTGGGCGTCCACGAGGCGCAAATCAAGCGAACGTGGGTGTTCGAGCGCGGAAAGAATAGCCGACTTAGTGATTTCGTGGAAGGTGATGCGCTTGGCTTCGGCCGGATTGATATCAAGAATATGCGCGAGGTGCCAGGAAATTGCCTCCCCTTCGCGGTCCTCATCAGTTGCAAATAAAACAGCGCCGGCTTTTTTGGCGGCGTCTTTGAGCTCCTTCACGATTTTGGTCTTATCACGGCTGACGATGTAGTGCGGATCAAAGCCGTGTTCGACATCGACGCCCAGTTTTGATTTTGGCAAATCACGCACGTGGCCAAACGACGACTTGACTACAAAATCAGGGCCCAAAAATTTTGTGATGGTTTTGGCTTTCGTGGGAGATTCGACAATGACTAACGTTCGCATAAAATGGCTCATTTTAAACAGATAGTCTTTAGACTAACGGATTTTTGACGCTCTGTCAAACCTATGTTACAGTGAAGATACAGTTTTAATACTAAATACTATGCCATCGAATAAGGACAACCTGACTCCGCCGGAAGGTATGAATATACAGTTAGATTCCGCTCTTTTTGATCCCAAAAAACCGGCAAAAGAACACGCGTGAAAAATAAATTATTTGGCAAAAAAGAGTAAGCGCACTTCTCCACTAAGATACATTGAACCAGTGACGAGCAGTAGGTCGCTGGTTTTTTGTTGTCGTCGACTCCAGGCCAGGGCCGCCTTTGGTTGGCTGAATGAACGAACCGTGGCCCCGGGAAGTAATGTTTCGAACCGGCGAGCAATTTCTGCCGGCTCGGCAACAGCGCGAGAAGTATTTTTGGTAAAGCGGGCACAAGCAATGCTGCGTGGTTTAAGGCCGGCCAGTTGGCGAAGCATGGTGGTCCAGTTTTTATCCGCCGCAAAACCAACAACCAAATGAATATTGGCAGTTGGTTTGATTATTCCGTCGTGTCGGAGCATTTTGATAGCAGCGACGGTCGCTTGCATCTTGTCCGGGTTATGCGCCCCATCCAAGATAATGGCTGGCCGCCGCTGGGTCAACTCCAGGCGAATGGGCAACCGGACAAAGGCCAATCCTTTTTTTATCGTTGACTGAGGGATATGAATGGCCTTAGCGGCTTCAATTGCGAGCAAAGCATTTTTAATTTGATGCTCAGCAAAAGTCGGCAGGTGATAAATTTTTTTTTGGTAAACAAATGAGAGCTGACCGAAAGAAATTTTTTTCAGTTGGTAATTATTTGAAGAAATTTTTTTGAGAGGTGCTTGCTCCTGTTGGCATTCACGTTCGATTACCCGGAGGGCGGCGGGATGCTCTTCGGCCGTAAAAACTCGACTGCCAGCTTTGATAATTCCCGCTTTTTCCACTGCGATCTTGGCCCGCGTTCGGCCAAGCAATTCCGTGTGGTCAAAACCGATATTCGTCACGATGGCGATGTCTTTGTAAGGAATGACGTTCGTAGAATCATAGCGTCCACCAAGGCCAACCTCAAGTATCGCCCACTCGACTTTTTTTTCGGCGAAATGAAGGAGCGTCAGGGCCGTAAAAATTTCGAATGTCGAAGGCACATCACCCAATTTATTTTTTTGATAATAGTCGAGGGCGGATTTTATTTTGGTCACAAGACGCGTTAAAGCAGTCGGCCGAAGCGGTTGGCCGTTAACCAAGGCGTGGGCAATGAGCCCATCGACGCCGGGCGAGAGAAGCAGCCCAGTTCGGTGGCCGGCCTTTCGCCAAATCGATTCCAGCATGAGGCCGGTTGAACCTTTGCCGCTGGTGCCGGCGATATGAATATAATGAGGGATTTTTTTCTCCGGATTGCCGAGCAGATCAAGAAGTTTTTGCAGACGCTCAAGATATACGACGCAGAGCGCCGGGTCTAGGAGATACTCGCGGCGCGGTATTTTTTTAAGCTTCGCCAGGTAACGATAGGCTTCAGCGAAAGTCATACATTTTAAAATCGATAGGTCATATTGCCGATGTTTTTGACCGTACCGTGCATCTCGAGAATTGTCAAGCAGCTCATTACCTCGGCGCTTGGCAATTCGCTTTTTTTAATCAACGCATCAATGTGCTGCGGCTCGTGGCTGAGGACCGCGAAGAGCGCCCGTTCCGTTGCGTTTGTTGGCGTTGGTGGTTGCGGTGAGACTGCCGCTCGGATCGCCGTAATCTGTAATGCTTCCAAAATATCCGCCGCCGTTTCGACGAGGAGGGCTCCCTGCTGGATCAGTTTGTTGCCACCGGCGCCATTTTCCGAGGTAATCGGATGGGGGATAGCAAAAACTTCACGATTGTAATCAAGTGCCGCTCGCGCGGTGATCAGCGCCCCGGAAATGACCGGAGCTTCAACAACAAGCGTCCCGAGCGTCAACCCGGCAATAATCCGATTGCGCGCCGGAAAGGAATAATTTGTTGGCATAAAACCCGGTGCATATTCGGTAATGATGGCTCCGCCGGCTGCCAAAATGTCTTCGGCTAGCTTTCGATGGGCCGCCGGATAGATTGTTGCCGTATCGACCCCGGAGCCAAGCACCGCCACGGTCAAACCACCGGCGTCAAGAGCGGCTTGGTGAGCAATTCCGTCAATCCCGAGTGCTAGGCCACTGATCACCGCGACGCCCGCCGCCGCCAATTCGGTTACCGCGTGGTGGGCCGCTTGGCGGCCGTACTGGCTGGCCGAACGGGTGCCCACGACTGCGACGCTTGGTTGCCGTGAAGATGGTAGTATCCCGCGAACAAACAACGTATGCGGCGGATCAGGTATTTGGCTAAGAAGGCTCGGATAGTCACTGTCGTCGATTGATATTGTACGAATACCATGACGCGCCAGCTGCTCAGTTATTTTTTCAACGTTATTTTTTTCTCGCCAAGCAATGAATTCATAAGCCACACCCTCAGGCAAGCCGGCGGCCGTGAGTTCAGCCACTTCCGCCTGCCATAGCTCTTCAAAAGAAGTAAAGTGAGCACGCAATCGTTTATAGCGGGTATAAGTTATTTTACTAAAATGAGCGAGCGCGCCAGCATAGTTGAGCATATGATCCTCCTTAGGAAGTGAATAAAATTAAAAAGGAAGTACTTTTAAATTTTTATTAACGCGAGTCAGCGCTCGGGCGCCAGTCGTCGTGCAGACAAAGGTATCCTCAATTCTAACCCCGCCCCAGCCAGGAATGTAGATGCCCGGTTCGATAGTGAAAACCATATTTTTTTCTAGAACATCAGGGCTCTTAGACGAAAGTATTGGTCGTTCGTGAATTTCCAGTCCGACGCCATGGCCAAGCGCATGGCCAAAGTAGGGGCCGTAGCCTTGCCCGGCAATATAATCGCGAGCGGCCTGATCAAGCTCGGCACATGCCACCCCCGGCCTGGCCAAAGCCAAGGCAATTTGCTCGGCAG
>JAJYIJ010000060.1 GCA_021790135.1 bacterium
TTGGGGGTGGTTTAATAGTCTTTATGCTGGCGGTAGCTGTTTTATTAAGGATTCTCGTTCCCTAGCGCACCAATTAAAGGCCTCTGGCGTGGCCGTTCCACTTCTAAATGAAACGTATCTGGCCAATCAGCGTCAACTGACAAGTTTTTTAGGACGCGCAGAAAAAGAGGCCGGCTTTGACTGGTCCAACAAAAAAGTAACCCTGTTTGGCGTTGCTTTTAAACGAGATACGAATGATATACGCAATTCTCCAAGCATCAACATAGTAAATTTTTGTCGAGAGAGGGGAGTAAAGGAAATGAAAATTTATGATCCCGCCGCTACAGATCTTTTTAAAAAGATTTTTACTGAATCTTCATTTATTAAGTATTTTACGAATGAGTCTGGAGCGATGGAGGATTCTGATGTTATAATTATCGCCACCGATTGGCCGCAATTCCGTGGCTTAGCTGCTGATCTAATAACAAAAAAGCATTGCCCCCTGCTCATGGATGGCCGCCGCATGCTTCAGCACCACTATGCCACGCTTGCCAAGGCTGGCTTTGACATCATCGCCGTTGGCTCCCCATTTATTTCTGGTAAAAAATAATTTATGGCTAAACTACTTGTTACCGGCGGTGCCGGGTTCATTGGCTCAACTCTCACCGATGCATTAATTGGCTTGGGGCACGAAGTCGTGATTATTGACAATTTACTTCTTGGAAAAAAAGAATTTGTCAATCCGGCGGCTGAATTTCACGAGCTAGACATCCGTGAACTGGGGGAAATTGAACCGTTATTCAAAGGAGTGGACGCTGTATTCCACTTAGCGGCTGACCCCCGATTGCAGATTTCAATTGAAAAGCCTTTAGAAACGCACGCAGTAAACGTTACTGGGACTCTGAATGTTCTTGAGGCGGCGCGTCGTCAAGGTGTAAAAAAAGTTATTTTCACCTCTAGCTGCGCTTTGTACGGGGATCAGGCCGTGCCCATTAGCGAGAATGCAGTTCCTCGGCCACTTAGCCCCTATGGCCTTCATAAACTTATGGGCGAAGAGTACGCGCGCCTGTATGCCTCTCTGTTTGGCCTGGCAACGGTGTGCTTACGTTATTTCAATGTCTATGGCCCGCGGAAATTGGCGACTGGCGCCTACCCAATGGTCATCCCGACATTTTTATCCCAAAAACAGAGGGGAGAAGCGTTGACGATTGTGGGAGACGGCGAAGCTACTCGCGATTATGTGCATGTCACGGACGTGGCAAAGGCCAACATCAAAGCCTGGCAATCCACGGTTTCCGATGGATCGCCCATCAATATTGGCTCGGGTAGAAGAATCAGTGTGAACACAATTGCCAAGCTCATTGGCGGTAAAACTGTTAATCTGCCGCCTCGTCCAGGCGAAATGCGGGACATCGAGGCCGACATCAGCCGGGCGAAAGAACTACTTGGTTGGCAACCGAGCGTTATCTTTGAAGAAGGATTGGAAAAGCTTAAGCAAGCATGGCAGTAAGCATTTTTCCCTAGCTGATAATCACCTTATTGATTTCGTAAATTTCGTTCACATTATAATGGTCGGAGAAATTAATATCATTCCCATTCGGAATATAAGGGTCACGCATGACGTAGTGACCGTGGCTTCCGCTAATCAAAACAACGAAGTGGGTCCCGCCGTAGACTCTAAGGCCGACGATAACCGGTTTGCCGCCGGCTAACGTTGCGTCGATATTCGCGGTGACGCGACTGGCGGTGATGCCGTCCACGCTGATAGTGGTGAGCAAAAAGGCGGGAAAGTAAGGGGCAAAATTGTTCGGATCGGAATTGATGGTGACCGGCGTCACGTCATGGTAGCCGTAATGCGTCAAAACCATCGCAACTGAGGTGACAAGACAACCCGAGCTCGCCAGGGTGTAGCCGGTGCCGTTTAAAGCGGTGGCGCCCCAATAAGCATCACGTTGATTGTAATAGCAGCCCCAAGGATCGCAGCTCGTTTCATGCGGAAGCAGCTGGTCGCCGCCGGCATTTTTGATAAAAGCAGAAAAACTTTCCAGCTCCGATTTGGCGGCTGCCAACAATTTTTGGTAGTTTGACTCTTTGTTTTTAGTTTCCGTCAGCAATTGACTTTTTGACGTCACGGTCGCAGTGAGCGTTTGTTTTCGTGCGCTGAGCGTTTGGTTCTGGTCGGCCAGCGCTTGCTTTTTTTGTTGAGAAGCGTTTTGTTGCTCTGCCAACGTCTTTTCCTGGGATTCCAAATAGCGGGCTTTGAGTAGAAACGCTTTTTGTACCTCTAGAAGATTCTTTACATTTTGCCAAAACCCAGCGAAATTATTAGCCGCCATTAGTTGCATAATAACTGAATCGCTATCACTTTCATTAATGTAACGCAATGAAGCGGCGACGCCAGCCTTGGCCGTATCAATATTTTTTTCCGTAGTGTTGATTTGGCCTCCAAGCTGCGCAATTTGTAGCTCCGTCGCATGAATTTGTTTTTGTGTTTCGGAAATTTGCGTGCTAACAGTATCGCGTTGCAAGTCAAGAGTTTTAATCGCCCTTTGCAGCGTATTCTTATCTGCTCCAGCTTTGTTGAGCTCAGCTTGATACTCCGCAATTTTTTGATTCAGTGTCGCCATTTGTTCCAGATCCGAGTTGATTTGGTTTTGCAGATCACTCTGGTTTGGGTCAGAAGAATTATTTGTCGCCGCCATCGCTGGAAAAACAAAAAAAAGGGTTATGGAGCACAAAACGCCCAAAATAATGAACCATTTTTGATAGATAGCCGCGGATACTTTCATACGGCAGGCAGCGTGTTGTTATTAGAAGCCCGCGAATACCCTGCGCTTTTAGCGCAGGGTCGGGTTTATTTTTTTCAATATAGCATAAATTAATACTTTTCGCCAACAAAAAATAACAGAAAAAAATTAAAACTAAAAATAAAACCCCGGCCTTTAAGCCGGGGGAAGTATCTGAGGAAAAAATTGTTAAGCTACCACCGAAACGAACCTAGCCTGCCTCATGTTGCCGTCAAAACGTTTTCGTTTTTTCTGGGTAAATTTAACGTGGCCGCTGGCCACGGCGAAAAGAGTATCATCGCTGCCTTTTTTAACGTTCGCTCCTGGGTGGACGCGGGTACCGCGCTGACGAACAATAATTTGTCCTGGGTGGACAATCTCTCCATCATGTTTTTTAACTCCGAGGCGCTGAGCATTAGAATCTCGGCCTAAGCGGGTAGAACCACCGGCTTTTTTATGTGACATACGGCGATGTGATTGAAAAAATACATTAAGCTGATAGCCTCCAGTATAGCGGAAGCTGGGCAAGTTGTCAAGGGTAGCAAAATTTGTTAAACTGGCTTCCAGTATGTTTTATTCCCCTCGCCTTTATCTCCTCGACCACTGGATTCAGTGGCCGCTTGGCTCCAGCCTCCTTGCCAATCTTGTTGGCTGGTGGTATCTTCTTGGCCACATTCATCCGACGGGTGATCCAATTTTTTTGCATTATACCATTTTATTTGGTGTTGACTATATTGGCAGCTGGCATTTACTTCTTCTTCCTGCCGTCATCGGTCTGCTTATGATTGCGGTTAATTTTATATTTTCTTTTGTCATCTATCGGAAAAGCCGTTTTTTTTCACGTTTATTGGCTTTATCCACCGGTATTCTTGAGGTTTTTTTAATTGTCGCTCTCGTGCTTATTGTCGGACTTAATAGCTAGCTACCTATGCTTATGGCCGCTCCGCGTAAGGCGGATAGGATTTTCTTAGTTTATTTGGCAGTATTAGTTATTTTTGGCTTAGCCGCTTTAATGTCGGCCAGTTCTCCGGCCGGCTACACGCAATATCATGATGCTTATTACTTTTTAAAGCGTCAAATTTTTTTTGGGTTGATTCCAGGAATAGTTTTTTTTCTGGCGTTCGCCAAGCTTGATTATCATGTCTGGAAAAAAATTGCCTGGGTGGTTTATGGCCTTTCCATTGGATTGCTGCTTCTTATTTTTATTCCTCATTTTGGCCGGGTTATCAATGGCGCGCACAGTTGGCTGGCGCTTGGGCCGATCAGTTTTGAGCCGGCGGAAATTGCCAAGCTGAGTGTGGTAATTATCGCGAGTTTTTTGTTGACACGTGAGCAACGCGACTGGACAAACTGGCAGACAAGCTTACTTCCCATTCTCGCGCTCTTGGCGCCGATTTTTTTACTTATCGTCATGGAACCGGATGTGGGAACACTGTCTATTTTGGTGATGATTGTTTTTATGCTTTTGTATATTGGTGCCGTGCCAAAACGCTACCTGCTTGTGCTGGGGTTGATCGGCGTTGTCGGTTTTTTTGGTTTAATTATTGCCGCCCCCTATCGCACGGAGCGTCTTACTATTTTTTTACATCCTGAGCTTGATCCCCAAGGTATTGGCTACCAAATGAACCAGGCTTTTTTGGCGGTGGGCTCTGGCGGTTTTTGGGGGCTCGGCTTCGGTCATTCGCGCCAGAAGTTCCAGTATTTGCCGGAGGCGAGCGCGGACACGATTTTTGCCATTATTGCCGAGGAAAATGGTTTTATAGTTTCGATTGGATTAATCGTTCTTATTTTGTTAATTACGTGGCGCGGTTTAAAAATTGCCAAAGGCGCGCCGGATGAGTTTGGCTGTTTACTCGTGTCGGGCATTATGGTATGGTTTGTGTGGCAGTCGCTCCTTAATATTGGCGCCACGGTGGGGGCCTTGCCGCTAACGGGTGTGCCCTTACCCTTTATCAGTCATGGCGGTTCGGCTTTGGCAGCCGCGCTCGGCGCCATGGGAATCGTGGCAAATGTGAGTAAACAATCTGAAATCGCTTAAAAGAGATTATTTGTCTTTCTAAATTCTTTATGAGACTGCTCGTTGCCGGCGGCGCCGGTTTTATCGGTTCGAATTTTATTCGTTATATTTTACAGAATCGTTCTGATATTTTTGTCGTTAATTTTGATAAATTGACTTACGCGGGCAATCTCGAAAATCTGAAAGAAATTGAGAATGACAGCCGCTATCGTTTTGTCCAAGGCGATATTATTGATTTGGAGGCACTCAATCGGACGATTTCGGAAAACAAAATTACCCACGTGATCAACTTCGCTGCCGAAACGCATGTTGACCGTTCTATTCACGGCGGTACCAAGGAATTTGTCTTGACCAATACCTTAGGCGTTCAGATGCTTCTCGATGCCGTTCGTTTACAGAATGTAGAAAAGTTTGTTAACGTTTCGACTGATGAAGTCTACGGAGCGCTCGCTCTCGATGAAAAAAGGAAATTCACCGAAGCAACACCGATTGCTCCGAATATGCCGTATGCAGCGGCGAAGGCAGGCGGCGACCTGATGTGCCACGCCTATTTTGCGACCCACAAAACCCCCGTTATCGTTACGCACTGCTCGAATAACTATGGTCCATATCAATTTCCGGAAAAGCTTATTCCATTTTTTGTCTTTAAACTCCTCAAAGGAGAAAAGGTGCCGGTTTACGGCGACGGTTTGAATATCCGAGATTGGATTCATGTTCATGATCATGCCAAAGCATTGCTTCTGCTTTTAGAAAAGGGAATTCCTGGCGAGGTGTACAATATCGGCTCGGATAATGAGCGGTCGAATATTGAAATTACGAAAATGATTCTTAAAATTATGGGAAAGAGTGAAGATATGATCGAGTATGTCACTGATCGCCCTGGTCACGACCGACGTTATGCCATTGATGCCGACAAAATTTGCGCTTTAGGCTGGCAGCCTGACTATCCGGCAGAGCAATTTTTTGCCGGGTTGGAAGAAACCGTCGCCTGGTATAAAAAAAATACCACCTGGGTCGAACATCTTTGGCAAAAGAAAAAAAATGAAATGAATGTGTTCCAAGATTCTCTTGAACATTCGCAGACAAAAATGAAGTCCTCAACCTGATAAGAAGAATCAATATGGCTCAATTCAAAAAATTTAGCTTTAAAACTTTTACCGATAGAGGATTTAATTTGACGCCAGTGGAGTTCAAAGACGCCATCCCTTTTGAGGTGAAGCGCCTTTATTATGTAACAGGAATGGATGAAAAACAGGCCACGGGGCAACATTGCCATAAAATTGAGCAGGAGGTATTCATTCAAGTAGCGGGAAAATGTGTGGCAATTATTGATCGCGGTAAGGGAAAAGAAAAAATTTCACTCCAGGGGCCGAATGATGCCATCTATTGTCCCGCCTATGTCTGGCACGGTTTTGAGGAGGCCTCACGCGATTGCGTAATTTTAGCGTTATCATCGACCAATTATAGCCCCGACCGCAGCGATTATATCGAAGATTACGCCGCGTATCTGCAGCTTCGTGATGAAAAGCTTCATCCGGTTCTATGAAGATTGTCTTGTTTGGCGGCAGCGGCATGCTTGGAGGCGCATTATCGAAAGAGTTTTCAGGGGAGGCCGAGGTCTCAGCCTTTGATCACCGCTCGATTGATGTAACTGACGGTGGGGCCTTAGTGCGCCTGCTTGAAAGCGAACGTCCAGATGCTGTAATCAGGACCACGGGGTTTAACAGTGGCGATGAGG
>JAJYIJ010000061.1 GCA_021790135.1 bacterium
AAAAAACAGCCACGCTCCGTACTATTCAATCCCGGGGGGCCATCTGGAATTAGGCGAAACTTTTGAGGCGTGCGCCACTAGAGAAGTAAAGGAAGAGACCAATCTGTATATCAAAAATCCTAAAGTTATCGCCGTGACCAACAATCTAGAGACATACCGAAAAGAAGGTCTGCATTATATTTCAATAGTTTGCTTGGTAACGAAATTCTCCGGCCAACTGAAGGTTACCGAACCAGACAAATGCGATTCCTGGCAATGGGTTGACCCACGCCAGCTTCCCCTACCGCACTTCGACGCCAGCTATCGTGGCATTATCTGTTACTTAGAAAAAAAATTCTATAAAAAATTTGAATAAGTAACACGAGATATGTTATATCTAAAAAACCAACACCAATTTTTTAAACACCTCATTGTTGGCCCGCTCGTTTTAAGCGTCATCATTCCCTTGCTCATAATGGATATTTGGACGGAAATCTACCACCGTATTTGTTTTCCCTTGATGAGAGTTCCCTACGTTAAACGGAAGGATTACATAAAAATAGTTGATCGGGCAAAATTGTCCTACCTGAATGTACCACAGAAGTTTTTCTGTATGTATTGCGGCTATGGTAACGGCGTAATTCGCTATTGGGCAAAAATAGCCACCGAAACCGAACTCTATTGGTGCGGTATTAAGCATAAGAAGGACCGAGATCTATTTCCGCCTGACTATCAAAAAAATTTTGCTGACTACGACAATGAGAACGACTACAAAAATAAGTACGCAGTAAAAAACTAAAAATCGCATGGATAAATCTATTTTATTTCTAACTGACCTCGACAACGGCGAAAAAGAGGACCCCATTACCGTCGAATATTTAAAAAAATATTTTGACGTTACGATCTCCTATTTTGACACTATTGAGAGCCATGAAAAAAATTTTTCTTTAATACTCCTGCGCAACACCTGGCCCTCTGATCATTCCAAAGTTGCCACCTACCACAAATTAAAAACCGCTTTCTTGCATCGCGCTGAAACAAAAAATCTCAACATATATAATGATTCGCGGGCGAATGCTGACCATTTGGGAAAAGGATATCTAGTGACATTGTATAAAAATAATTTTCCGGTTATTCCCTCCGTTGATTCTTTAGAAGATCTAAAATTATTGCCCAGAGCGAAACAATATCTGCTTAAACCAAAAAATGGCTTTAGCTCAATTGGTATTGAAACCATTGCCAGAGAACGCTTGTCAGAAACAGTCATCAATAACCAGATCATCCAGCCCAAATTGGATTTTCAATATGAAATATCTTTTTATTTCATTGATAAAAAATTTCTCTATTGTTTAATTTTTGCGCCCTCCAAAATTCCAGCGTGGCCACGACCGACCGAACATGAACCGACCGCGGAAGAATTACGGTTCGCCAAACAATGTCTGGACTGGGAAAAAATGCGCTATGGACTCTGCCGAGTTGACGCGCTAAAAACCACCGCGGGCAAACTGGTACTCTTGGAAATTGAGGACGACGCTCCCTATTTTTCAATCACTGAAATAGCCGCTTCTTTAAAAAAATTATTTTTGGAAAGCCTAAAGGAATCAATTCAAAAAGTTATTGGCAATTTTTACGCCTGACTAAAAAAACTAATCCGGTCACAATACATACTATGAGGAAAACCAAAGAAGCCTTCAGCTGGATCATCAAAATTCTCAGAAAACACGCTATCTCCTTCCAAATCACGGGCGGACTGGCTGCCAGAATCTATGGTTCGAAGCGCCCGTTGGCCGATATTGACATTGAGCTACCGGATAAAAAAATTCTTGCGATCCAAAATGAGGTTAAACGCCACGGCATTTATGGGCCAAAAAGATACCGCGATCGAGAATTCGATCTTCTCTATATGACCCTAAAATACAAAGGCCAGGAAATAGATTTGTGCGGAATTAACTCCCAAAAAATTTTCAATAAACAAACAAAAAAATGGGAAAAGGAATGTCCTGACCTCGCCAAAGCCAAGAGAAAAAAAGTCTATCAACGCGTTGTTCCCGTTACCCGTCTTGAAGACCTTACCCGTTACAAGAAAAAAATTGATCGCGCCGTGGATAGACATGACCTTAGCGCTCTGATACCATACCTAAAGCCTTAAAATACAAAAACTATTGGAACAGATATAATCCGCCACGCACACGCTTAGACAATAAAAAATCAATTCCGTTTAAAGAAAGGGGGTGACAGTATGAACAAAACGAAAGAATGGATGTATGGTCTCATCGCCGAAGTATCTTTTTATTTTTTCCTGATGTATGCGCAGCATCTCTTGCGCGTCGATGCCAATTTGTGGCTAAGCTCCATTATTCTCTGGGCCCTGATCAATATTTCCATCATCGGCTGCCCGGTCGTGCGAAAGTGCTACAAATAATTAAAAAAAATCGTAAAACAGACGTGAGAACCTTCATCGCGATAGCCTGTTTATTTTATCTTAGCTCTGGCGTGAAAATCCACCCTTCCCCCGCTGCCAGGCCAGCCCGAACAACGCTTTCAAAATATTGGCCAGTGCCGCACTTTCGATCGCCACGCCAAGAACATTCGGCTTTCGGAGAAGAGCCATGATAGTTTTATTTTCAAAAATATTTATTTCGCCGCCGAACTCTCTGATGCCGGGCAATTCTTCCGGTTTGATCCAACGATAGTTTGTATACTTGAAAGAACCGTGATAATGCCGCATCCAGTCGCGACCGGCGAACGTATCGAGCATAAGAATTTTTTCTTTTATTTTTCGTCGGCTGCGTTCACGGTTATATTCGGCTCCCCACTGCCGAAAAGCCGGTATATTCCAACCTTCAATATCCAAAATCGATAAAATTTCCTCTTTTGATTCAAGAGTTTGACTATAAATATTTTTCACGCCCTCAATTCCTTCCTGGAAAATAACGGTTGGTTTTTCTGCCACTTTAAATAAGGAAACCAGTTCAGGTAGTTGCTCTTCGGCTGCGTGCAGTCGCCGCTCCCATTGATTGCTGCGATTCTGAATATACTGCAAAAGGTGGCGTGGATGCTCGGCAGCATAACGAATCTTACCGTTGGCCCCGGAAACACGATTGACCAAACCGTCAATACTTAATTTTTCCAAAATGTGATAGCCAAACGTGCGGGTGATGCCCGCTTTTTTGGTTATCTGAGTGACCGTGGCCGGGCCGAGCTCAAGTAAAGCCTGATACATTTTAGCTTCATTTTCTTCCAGACCGAGATTAGTGAGCGAATTTGTCATGCGGTATATAGAGGAGAGACTTGTTTAATTTATTCCCTCCCCCTACAAGGGGGAGGACAGAGGAGGGGGTTAAAGAAACCAAAATAACAGTATCACGCTATTCATTTTGTGTCAATAATTACTTACATTTTTAATTTATATTTTTATTTTTATCTTATTTTAGCAAAATTATTTAACTAATTTTGATTTTCAATATTTACATATTATTAGTATTTGCTAAATTAGCAATTATTTCTTAAACAGAAATTTATGAATAAAAAACTCATCGGTACATTGCTGACTATCGGGCTCGGGCTCGTTGTGCTCGGCGTCGGCTGTCAAAACGCCGTTCCAAACAACAGCAGCCAGACAACGACGAACAAAACTCCGATTAAAATTGGTTTTATCGGCCCCCTTTCCGGCGACGCGGCCGAATACGGTCAGCCGATAAAGAATTCCGTGGCGCTCGCCGCTGAACAAATAAATGCTTCAGGTGGCATCAACGGCCGACCCCTGCAGATACTGTACGAGGATGGCGCCTGCAACGGCCAGCAGGCCGCGGCGGCGGCGCAAAAATTGGTCAACATCGATGCGGTAAAATTCATCATTGGCGGCGTTTGCAGTGGCGAAACCTTGGCCATGGCGCCAATAACCAACGCCGCTCAAGTTTTAAGCATTTCTCCCGCTTCCACCAATCCGAGCATAACTAACGCCGGCGATTATGTGTTTCGCAATATACCTTCTGACGCCGACTCTGGGTTAAAACTGGCCGAGCTCGCGGCCAAATATCCCACCGTGGCAATTATTTCTGAAGAAACTGATTATAATCAGGCCATCAAACAAGTTTTCCAAAAAAACTATCACGGCCAAATTGTTGCAGATGAAAACTATGCCCAGGATAGCCGCGACTTCCGAACCAATCTCACCAAAATCGAAGCGGCCAATCCGACGGCCATCATTATCAATGCCCAAACCGGATCAACTGGGGGATTAATTTTGAAAGAAATAAAACAAATGAGAATCAATGTACCAATCCTGGGCAATATGGCCATGGTTAGCAGCGAAGCCCTTACTATTGCTAAAAACGAGGCTGAAGGCGTCGTAGCTGTAGATGCGCCAACTTTAAATGAAAATTCACCAAAAGCCAAGTCTTATTTAAATGATTATGTCAAACAGTATGGCAGCAAACCAAGCTACGAAATATATGGCGGAGCGGCCTACGATGATGTCGAACTCTTAGCCCAAGCCATCCGCAGCGTTGGCATGAACAGCAGCGCGGTACGCGATTATTTGTATCAACTGCCAAATTACGACGGTGTTATCGGCAATTACCACTTCGATCACAACGGTGATTTAGTCGGCCTCGAATTCCAAGTCAAAAAAATCGTCAACGGCCAAGCTGTACCGGTATCATTTTAGTACTTCTTCTTCACCATACTTTCGGCCACGCCGACCAAAAACAAATTGATTACAAGCGATGACCCGCCATAACTGATAAATGGCAAGGTGACGCCGGTAATCGGCAACAGGCCGCTGTTCGCCCCCACATTAACCACCATCTGGGCAAAAAAGAGAATAGTAATACCACTCAACGCCACCGCCGCAAAATCATCCGGCGCTTGTTTGACGAGTTTGATTAATCGCCAGAAGACAACAACATACAAAATGAGCATCGCCGCTACCCCGGCCAGACCAAGCTCCTCGGCAATAACGGTAAAAATAAAATCCGTTTGCGCCTCAGGCAAAAATCGCAGTTGCGACTGCGATCCAAAACCAAGTCCACGACCCCACAGTCCGCCCGCCCCGACTGCGATGGTCGCTTGGATACTGTTGTACCCGCTGCCCAAGGGATCGCGCTGTGGATCGATGAACATCAAAATACGATCTTTCTGGTATGGGTGCAAGAGAAAAAACCACGCCACCACTGCCACCACTGCCGCCCCGAGGACTAACCCGCCGATATATAACTTACGGACGCCGACAAGCAACATAATGCCGAACCATATTGCCCCGATAATCAACGCCGAACCCAGATCGGGCTGCAATATAACCAGCACCATAAGCAGACCGGTCACCAAACCAGTGCCAACAAAAAAAAGCGGGCGCTCAAATCGTCGGCCAAAATGATACACGATATAGGCTAAAAGAAGAATAATCCCTATTTTCGCCAGTTCGACCGGCTCGAATGAGAAACCAGCAATGGCAAACCAGCCGCGCGTTCCGCGAATCGCGGTGCCGAAAATCATTACAGCGAAGAGCATGGCCAATGAAAAAATATAGATAGCCTTGGCTGCCGAACGAAAAAAAGTGTAATGCATCAGACTGGCTAAAAATAAAACCAAAAAACCAATCGCCGCCGAGATTAGTTGACGATGAAAATAATAGAGCGTTTGTCCGCGCGACAAGTCAACACTATAGATCGCCGACAAACCAATCGCTAAAAGTAGAGTCACTGCCGAAAAAAGGACCCAATCGAAACTACGTGGAGAAAATTTACGAAGTGATGCCATAGACCCCTGTTCAAAACAGAAGCATCTTACCATTTCCTTCTATTTTGGCAATGGTAAATAAACCTCTGGGTCGTAGACATTAATCTGCGGGAAAAGCTGTACCGTCGTCACGTTGATATTGGACGCAAAACTGCGCAGATCAAGGTGCTCCGTCGCAGCGGAAGGAAATTGTGACAGGTCAAAAGGGATAACACCCACCAAGAGACTTTGATCATACAGCCCCAACAAAAAATGCGGAGCGTCATAACCGTACGCGCTATTGTTGGTGAGATCAAATGAAATATCATTGGTCGTCAAGGACGTGCCAATACCGGCGGGCTTAAAATCAAAATTACTCAGAGTAAAATTCAAACGATCGTTCTGCCAAGTCGACGGATCGGGAATGCTATGGTTGGAAATTCTGGTCCACTTGGTCTGGTCAAACACCAAGGTAGCGCCAGACGGTGCCGCACCAGCTGCTAATCCCAGACTCGGAATGATATTTGTCTGTCCAGGCAGAATAAGAGCCGTCTGGCTATCCGTTGATTGCCCATCAACAAAATAATGATACGTGACTGAGGCTAAAAAATGCGCATTTGGATTCCTGACATCGGACAGTACGTCAAATTTATTTGTCGCACTCGACACCACTTCGGTGTCAACGACCTGCAGCGGCTCTGCCGACACATGCGCTTGATAGACAGTATAATTGGGGAAAAGAG
>JAJYIJ010000062.1 GCA_021790135.1 bacterium
TAAAATAATCAAATAGTATAGCTTCAACCTCAGGTAAAGCATTGGCAATGTCAGAAAGAAGGCCGCAATCATCTTTGCGCACGCCGAATCCATGGGAAAAAATAACAATGTGTTTTTTTGTCATAGCACCTCACAAATTAAAGTTGGCCATTTATTTTGTTATAGATTAGCAGTTGAAGCGCTAAAAGTAAATAGGTTATATTTTCATAATTGGCCAATCAGCAAATAAACAAACGCCCTTTAGTAGGCGTTTGTTTATTTGCTGGCTGCCAGACTTGGATTCGAACCAAGATAAACGGATTCAGAGTCCGTTGTCCTACCATTAGACGATCTGGCAATTTTTATTGTGGAAATGATACTACATGGCGTTGAGCGAAAAGTCAAGTTGAAAGAGTTTAACTATTTATTGATCCGGCCCAAGGAAGGCTGGAAAGCCAGCTCCACGATACCTCCTTTACCAGTGCCATTGAGAGCCGATGTGTTTCAAAAACAGCCGGGTTGCTAATATAATATTTGGAGTTGTTTTGTACCAGAAAAATACGGCTGTGCCCAGCGGCGCGGGCCAAAAGTTTTGGTTGTGTGAAAAGAACTGTTGGCGGGCCGTCGGCTTGGCGGTCGCTGTAGTTGTAGTCGTGTAAATTATTTAAAATTTTATCATACGAATAAGGGTAGTTGAGTCCTTTGGACAGATCGGAATCGTTGGCATAAAATAGCTGTTTAGTATCATCGAAGCCGGTCAAAACCAACACATGATAACTTGACGCACCGCGTCGGTAAGCTTCGAGTGGGTTATCAAGACCGCGGCCATATTGCATCGTGATGACGGGGTGACCGGCGAGGAGCTCGGCTTTTATTTGCTCAAGAGTCGGGTTGCGTACCACACGTGCCGTAAAGGAGCTGTAGCCGTTGATCAAAGCCGCGGTCGTCGTGGCCGCAGTGTTGAGGTTGAAGCCGAATAATTTATTTTCAATACCAAACAGCGGCCACATCAAATTTTTTTCTTCGGTTTTTGGCACATAGCCAGCATCGTGGCCGACATAAAAACTATCCACCATTTCAATTGATGCCTCTTCACAGGCGCCGCTCCAAGGTAAAATCCACACCCCGTCCGGAATTTCTCGGATAAAAGGCACAGCCAGTTGGACGGTAGTGGTGTTAGAGTTGGCCGCGGCAGTGGACGTTACTGCGCTTGTTGCCGCCGATGGATTTTGTTGAGCCGTTGCAGTAATTAGAAATTGCGGATCATCAGGAATGGCATCCAGAATTGATGTGCTAGCATGCTGTACTGCCCCCCATGAAGTGTAATGCTGGAAAAAAGCTGTCGAGTCGGCAAAGGCCCGCTTGGTACAGGATTGTGTAATCTGGAATACTGCCTTGCTGCTGGAAGATTTATAGGCGCCGCTATGTAGTGGGCATGCTAAGGCTGTCGGGACAATCGCTAAGGCACCTGCCAAAATACTGATTGTCAGTAGTAAACGATGATTCATATCTAAATAACTTCGCCACCGAACTCGGCGGCCAGTGCCTCAATGTCCTTGTCATTCGACACGTGAGTTGGCTCAACTACGGTACAGACGAGTTTTATTTTTTCAGAAAAAAATTGTTCCAGCGTCCGTTCAATTATTTGTCGATTTTTTAGTTCCTCTACTTTTTCTTTGTGGAGTGAATAGGGGAAATTAATGGTTAATTTGTTCCCGTTCAAGGCGCGTGGCGGTGCCATTGCCAAAATGAACGTGAGCGAGTGGTTGTTTTTTCCGACTGTTTCGATCAATTCTTTCCATTTATTTTTAATTTCTTCCAAGGTAGTTTTGATGGGCGCTTCCGGGTTCGTGATATGCGCGATGGCGTTTTTAATGGTGGTGCCGATCGTACTTGGCTTGCTGTTAGTAGATGGCTCAGAATTTTTTTTTGGCGGTTCAATTTTTTTTTCGGTCGTCGGCGGTTTTTGGTGGGGAGGTTCCTCTGGTTTTTTTTGTTCTTCATCCTTAGACATGATATCCTTTGCTTCGATTACCATGAGCTCAAGCGGAAGGAGGGGTAAAGGCGAGAGCTTCATTTCGCCGCGATGTCGAAGCGCCAGCTCGATCAAAGCAACTGTTTGTTTGGGTCCAAGTCGCGTTGCCAGGTCTTTGATTCGTTGTATTGTCTCCTCATTGTAGTCGCTGTTGTCCAGGTGGTTGGTGGCCTCTGCGCGCAGAAACGTTTGGAGCATGAGCAGGAGGTCATTCATGAATTGGTCAAGATTGCTCCCCGCGGCAGCCTGTTGGTCAAGAATGTTGAAAGCCGTTTCTGTTTCGCCATCAATCAACGCTCCAAGAAAATTGATCAAGCTGTCGCTGCTCGCGGACGGCAAAAAAAGTTCGGTATCAGCCGCAGAGATATTTTTTAAACCTAAAGAAAGAATTTGGCCGAGTAAACTTTCGGCGTCACGTAATCCGCCGTCGCTTTTGGAAGCGATTTTTTCCAAGACATCAGACGCCACTTTCACTTTTTCTTCAGTACAAATTTTTTTAAGTCGGTCTACCAGGTAGTCGTAGGAAATTTTTTTGAATTGAAAACGTTCACAACGCGAAATAACCGTCGCGGGCAATTTGTACGGTTCAGTGGTGGCGAGAATGAAAATGACATGAGATGGCGGTTCTTCCAGTGTCTTGAGTAGCGCGTTGAAGGCGCTGTTCGAGAGCATGTGTACTTCATCGATGATAAAAATCTTGAACGGTCCCTGCATCGGTTTGAACTCGGCATTTTCAATAATATTTTCGCGGATATTGTCAACGCCGGTTTGCGAGGCGGCGTCGATTTCGATGACATCAAGATAGCGACCGGCACTTATTTCCTTGCAAGCTTGGCAATGATTACAGGGTTCGGCTTCGCCCTTCTTTCGTTCCGAACATTCGAGGGCTTTGGCCAAAAGGCGGGCAGTGGTCGTTTTGCCGACGCCGCGCGGGCCGGAAAAAAGGTAAGCATGGCTGACAGTGCCGGCTTTAATTTCGTTCGTAAGCGTTTGGACGACGAGTTTTTGGTCGGTAAGGTCGCTAAATAGTTGTGGACGGTATTTTCGGTAAAGGGTGGGCATAAATTAAAGGCTTGGTTCCACCAGGTCAAGGTCGTCAGCTTTACTGGTGGTGGCAGCGAGTTGAGCACGCTCCATAATTTCCGCTTCGACAATTTCCCGTGGTCGGCCGTATTTGAGACGGGATAATTCTTTAATCGCCGCCGCCAGTTCTTTGTTGCCAGGTAAAGGCGGATAGGTGAACATATTAAACGGTTTAGCGGCAGTATTGTCAATAAGCATCTTGACGTAGGCGGTGTACTGTTCAATATTCAGAAGATCATGTTCGGAAAAAACCGGAGCGAATTCTTTGGCTAAAATTTCGGCGTCTTCCGGTCCGATGCGGAAACAAACAATCGTACCGGCATTGCCAAGGACGGCGTCACGCACCGTTGTTTTGCCTTTATTGTCTTCCAGCTGTTTCATGTATTGATGGGCAATAACAAGTTCGAGCCGATATTTACGGGCTTCAGAAAGAATCGTGGCAATGGAATCGGTGATAAAATTTTGAAATTCATCAATATACAGATAGAAATCATGCCGTTGTTCTTCGGGCAGCGAGGCGCGTTCCAAAGCCGCCATTTGCAGTTTGGAAACAACGATCATACCGAGCAGGTTGGCATTAATTTCTCCCACTAATCCTTTGGCCAAATTGACGAGAAGGATTTTTTTCTTGTCCATCACCTCGCGGAAACTGAAACCGGAATGAGTTTGGCCAATAATATTGCGCACCATCTGGTTTTCCACAAAACGGCCGACTTTGGAAATAAGATAGCCGAGCATTTCTGATTTGTGGAAATCGCTGGTTTTGGCCATTTCTTTGTCCCAGAAAGCCAAGACCATTGGGTCGTGCAGTTTCTTTTTCCATTTGGCGACGAAACTATCATCGGTGAACATGCGCGGAATTTCGGCAATCGATCCCGGGTTTTCGGTGTCGGCCATCAGGGTCAGCATCACATTGCGCATTTGGTGTTCAAACATTGGCCCGATCATCGACGGATCCGTCACGAGTTTGTAGAAAATGGAAATCATTTCTTGGGTGACAAAATCTTTTTGTTCTTCATTTTTTGCTTCCAGCATATTGAGGCCGATTGGCCGCTCAATATCGGAAGGGTTGAAGTAAATGACGTCGTCAGCCCGTTCTTTGGGAACGTGTTGAAGGACATATTCGACAAAATCGCCATGCGGGTCAACCACGCAGACGCCTTCTCCGTTTTGAATATCTTGAATTGCCAAATTTTGAATGAAAACCGATTTACCACTGCCGGATTTTCCGATTGTGTAGAGGTGCCGGCGACGATCGGAACGTTTCATGCGCACGATCGTTTCTTCGCCGCGATAGACAGTGCGGCCAAGAATGATTCCTTCTGTCGGCATATTAGTCGGCGGCGGCGCTTTTCGAGCACCAAGCCAGTTGATGTGCGGTGTTTCAGTTTGTGGTGTTGGCAGGTGCCAAAAACTCGCCATTTCTTCGGTGGAGGCGACAAAATCGTGCCGTTCATCAAAGGCGCGATAGATGAAATCGCGAATCAAACGCTTTGGACGGCTCGGCAGCGCGGCGCCAAATGAATTGCCATACCGGTAAATATTATATTGGCTAAAACTGTTAACGATATTTTCCAGATTGAGCTTGGCGATGTCGCGAGAAGGGGCGGAGCTAATGAGGCGGATAGAAATCTGCAGCCCGCCCTGACTGAGTTTTTTTTCCATGTTCTTGACCATTTCTTCTTCCATTTGCGTCAGTTGATAGCGTTCGAGCGTGCTGGTCTGTTTGGAGGGGTCATGTTTTTTGGGGAAAAGAGTTTGTTTTAACTTGTAGAGTGAACGCACAAAGGGGCCGCGGGCGGCGACGTATTCGAATTTTTGCCCTTCTTTAATATCGCGGATCATGTGCACGCCATGGCGACGCCAGCGCGGAGGAGCTGGCCGGACAATGTATTGGATTGCTGCGCCTTGGTCGGGCGTGATTTTGCTCAGAGGATTCAAAATGGCGAGCAAAGGATCACTGTCGAGCTCTTTGTATGTTTTGAAAGGAAAGGCCGATTTGTATTTGAACCATAAATAAGCGCCGACGACGTGTGATGTCGGTTTAAAAATATTATAGTCGGCTTCTTCGTTAATTTCTGCGTGCGGATATTGGGCATGGATTTGCTGCCCGACAAAGTTTTTGAATTTGTCCGGCACGGAAACATAGAAGGAAATGTTTGTACCATTCGCAACAATTTCAAAACCGATATGGTCATTACGACCGCGCAGCCAGCTCACGATGCCTGATTCGCGGCGGAGACCGGCAATGGCGGCAAAGAGCGTGTCGGCGACGGCAATTTCTTCACGAATTTCGTTAATTTTATCGGTCGTTGTCTGTTGTTTGTCGGTTTTTTTTTCTTTGGGTACTTTGATAAGCAAGATGGTTTTGTGGAAGGCTTTTCCAGTTTTCGATTGTGAGCGGAAAATTCCTCGTACCACAAATAGACAAGCAAAAAAGACACCAACGACTGCCGCGAGCAAAAGAATCATGACCGTGAAGGGGTCATTGAGGAGGGTGCTGATGGCGGTAAGGGCAGCAGAAAAAAAGTCGGTGGACGACATGCGGAAAAAAGTTATTTTCTCTTGCTCAGCTCGATGATACGGTCAGTTTTTATTTTGGCTTCTTGTTCTAGAAAGAATCGATTGACACCGGGCAAGAGTTTGAGCCATTCGAGAATGAGACGAAAAATTTTTTTTACTTTTATATGCGTCCCTCGAACAAGAATACGGATTTTTCTGGCCGTGTCCTCACCTTTTAGTTTAAATTCTTGTTTGGCAATAGGGGAAAGGCGACTATAGGCCTCACCAACACCATCTTCCAAAATTTTTTCAATTTTTACGGTGACCGGATCGACAGCCAGGGCTGGTGGTAGTTTCGGCCGGCGTTTTAAACGCATTTTTTCGGCAAGGGTCGGGACAGCCCCCTCGGGATGGGGAGGTGTTTCTATTTCGCCTGCTTCGGGACGTTCATGCTCCGGTGGTGGCGCCATCTCCGGCGTTGTTTTTTCTGGTAGCCGCGCCTCAGGCGCCCGCTCATTGGGGTAGGGCTTTTCTTCGTTGGTATTCGTCATAGTGAATGTAGTATAGCATATACTAAAGGCAGAGAACAAGAATTAATTTTTTGCGGTTGGCCTTAAAATTTGGTATACTATTTTTATAGTTCGTTTTTATTTTATGAAACATATCCATGAACGGGAATGGAAGGGGTTACTCTGGGTGAATGTAACGCGTCAAAGCGAAAAAGAACTTGGCGAGCTGAAGAAACGCTTTAATTTTGCTACGGTTGATT
>JAJYIJ010000002.1:0-1419 GCA_021790135.1 bacterium
TTTGATTGAACGCAACAAGCTTCGCCTCTATTATGGCGCGGCCGACACCTCGATCTGCCTGGCCGAATTTAACTTGGAGTCGCTGCTTGATTATCTTCTCTCCTACAAACATCATGGCCGCAGCATTCAATTTAGTCGCGCCAAAGAAAATCCTATCATCTCCCCTCTTTCTGCTCATGCCTGGGAATCAAAAGCCACCTTCAACCCTGGAGCACTCTATGACGGCAAACGGGTGCATCTCTTATATCGGGCGATGTCAAACGACAATACCTCCGTATTTGGTTACGCCACCGCAAAGGATGGGGTCCACATTGATTATCGCAGCCCCAGTCCTGTTTACCTGCCGACCGAACCCTTCGAAGGAAAACAAAATGCCGGTAATAATTCTGGTTGTGAAGATCCGCGCCTCACTAAAATTGGACGGACAGTCTACATGCTCTATACCGCCTACAATGGCGCCGATCCGCCACGCATCGCGTTCACGTCCATTCCCTACAGCCGTTTTAATAAACGCGACTGGCACTGGAACAAACCCGTGCTCATTTCTCCACCAGGCTTCGACAATAAAGATGCCTGTCTTTTCCCAGAAAAATTTCAGGGTAAATACATCATCTTGCACCGAATGGGAAACGACATCGACATCGCTTTGGTAGCGCGTTTGCAATTCGGGGGCGATCAATGGCTTGAAGAACAGCGCTGGTTCAAACCGCGGCGCGGATTTTGGGACAGCAAAAAAGTTGGAGCCGCGGCCGCCCCGATAAAAACACGCCACGGCTGGATTCTATTTTACCACGGCGTATCGGATGATGCTATCTACCGCGTGGGAGCGGCACTCCTTGCCCTTAAAAATCCAACTCACATCATTGCCCGCACCAACCGCCCGCTCTTTGAGCCGGAAACGTCCTACGAAAAAACTGGCCAAATTGCCAACGTTGTTTTTCCGTGCGGCGCGGTGGCGATCGGCGATACAATCTATCTTTATTATGGCGGCGGCGACCGGGTTGTCGGCGTGGCCACCATGCCAGTTAAGACCGTTTTAACCGAATTAAAACGTTCATAAGCTTCTACCTGCCTCCATAGGCTTTTTGGTTGACAATAAAGACAAAATAACGTATTATTTGTGAAGTTACTGAACGGTTTTTTGTTTTTTGTTTTTCTGTATGCCTAAAATCGGCCACCGTGGTGTCGCCGGGTATGAAATAGAAAATACGGCCAAGTCGATCCAGACGGCGCTTGATTTGCATGTTGATATGATTGAACTGGATGTACGCCGTTGTGCGACCGGAGAATTGGTTATTTTCCATGACGCGACCGTGAATCGAATTACCAATGGAAAAGGGGCGATAAAAAAATTGACTCTTTCGGAAATAAAAAACTTGCAAACCATTGATGGCCAGACAATCCTGACCTTGACTGAAG
>JAJYIJ010000002.1:1429-30640 GCA_021790135.1 bacterium
CATATTGGCGGACGCATGGGTGTCATTTTAGACATCAAAGGAAGAGGCGTCGCCAAACCGCTCGTCGAAGCCCTTCATGCCGCTGTAAAAACAAGACGCTGGAAATTGCACCAGTTTCTTATTTCAGCGTTCAATCATAAAGAGCTGCAACGAATTAAAAAATTCGACACTAACATAAAAATCGGACTTTTATATTATCGCCACATCCGCAGCGTTCTTAAACGAGCTCAAAAATTATCCGCCTATTCAGTCCACTTCAACGAACATTACTTACGCAAACCTCTGGTCGAGTCCCTCCATCGTCATGGCATTAAAACATTCGTGTGGACAGTAAACAGTTCTTTCGACGCCAAACGTCTGTATAAATTAGGAGTCGACGGCGTTATTTCCGACTATCCCGATAGTATTTAAGCAGTCACCTCACGAGCCAGGCCTGAACGCCTGATTTTTTTTCGTTGATTATATTCCAAGACAATCAGGACGACAATAATAACATCAAAAATTGTCAAAAATATAAGCCACAGGGAATGGGTGTAGGTAAAGCGATAAAGCTGATAGATAATAAAAAGTGCCTCCACCACCAGCGCGAGCGGAAAGGCCCACAGCCATTCTTCCAAGAGAGCGGCAGCCACAGCCAGCCGAATGATTCCGTGAGTGAGAAAATAAACACTGGTGAATATTTCGGTGCTGACCGAAAAATGTTGGGCAGTATGCATTAAAAAATTGGCGATCTTGTCGGTGGGATCCTCGGCTAATTCGCCGGAGGTAAGATACACAATGGTGCTGAGAAAACGCGGTGGCGTAATAAAAATAAAAGCGATCCCGGCCAAACATTCACCCAACGCGCTGAGCGCTTTCAACCCGATACCGCCCATGAAACTGTAGTGAATTATTTTAGAAAAAATACGTCGCATATACATGTCATTCTCGATATTGTATACTTCAGACGCAATTGAAGCAACCACTTGCATCTTACTTTTATTTACTACGCATGCTGCCCCCTGGACATTTCGCGGCCGGCTATCTTCTGGCCGAAGGCGTCATTGCCGTCTTTCATCCCACACTCTCAACCTCTCAGACGAACTGGTTCCTCTTTTCCGGTGGTTTTTTCGGTTTCGCGCCCGACATCGATATGTTCTACGGTTTTTGGAAAGAAAAAGGGCTGCGCCACACTGGGAAAAATTTTACCCACCGAGCATTCGTCACACACACTCCCCTCTTCTGGTTCATACTCGGCGGCTCGCTCCTGCTCTTCGCCCCAACGACCTTCATTCGCCTGCTTGGACTTTTGCTCTGGCTGGCGCCGTGGAGTCATCTTCTCCTTGATTCGATGAATACTGGCGTGCGCTGGCTTTATCCATTCAACAAAAAATTCTACGCTTTTAAAAACCCGGGAATTGAAATACCGAATAAAGCGCGAGGATTTTTTAACCACTGGTGGAATCTGCTTAAACACTATTACCAACTGGCTCCTTTGACGTTCTGGACCGAGGTGATGTTGGTAGCAATTGCCCTTTACATTTTCTTTCGTTAAAAAATCTTCAAACAAAAAACCGGGGTTAATCCCGGCTTTTTGTTTTTTCTTTCTAACGATAGAATGAACGAATTTGGAAGATAAGGTAGAAAGTAATCAAACCAAAAATGATCAATGTGACGAGACGCAATGCTATGAGATAACCGAGGCACGTCACCAGTTCAGAATAAAAAAGAAAATTCCAGCCTTGTTTGGTGTGTTTGAAAAGCCCAGGCAACGCGATAATGCCAAGAATGAACGCAGCGGCGGCGATCAAGACTTGCAGCGAATTACTAAAACCAACAAAAACGGCAAAGGGCAGCAAAATTGTTCCCAAACCAAGGGCGAAAAAGAGCGCTGGCAAACTTAAAACGAGAATAATCAAAATTATCCACGGCGTCGCACTGACTAAAAAATTTTTAAATCCTTCCGGTAACTGAAATGGCGCCTTGGTGACCAGATACTGATTCAGAAAATCCTCGATCTGGACGAAAAAATTCTTGCTACTCGGCCCTGCGACTGGTGGAACGCTGTTTTCCATAATTTTCATTATTAATAATAAAAATGAGCTACCTTAGGTAGGGTAGCATAGAAACTTTCTGCGGTCTATAGCCGGATTGCCACAAGGCATCACAGCATTGCTTTCATCAATAATTGTGCGGAACGTAGAAAGACATTTCCGGTTGATACGTATTTTTTAGTACCGCTGAATTCAACATGCTGTCCAAGATAAGGTCGTGGATAACGCCATGTCGAAGATTCTTTTTTAGTGATCTGGCAATTTCTTTTCTGTCCCAAGTCTTCAAATCCTTCATTAAATTTGGCCAATAGTTTTTCCACAAAGAGCTGCTTTCCGAGTATATGCGCCATAATTTTTTTGCCGCCACCACTTTGGGCATTCCCTCGATATCGACATATTCAAGAATAAAAGGAGATGATTTCAGCAATTCGGCCATGCTCCACAAAATAAAATTATCGATAAATCGTGGGCTTGGTTTCTCAGGAATCGGAATGACTTTGAACGTATCAAAGTCGCAAATGTAAAATTTCTTTTTGTAAACTAAATCATTACCGAGATTACTGTTCAAAATTCCCCGAAACCCGCCGTGAGCGTTCATCTTAGCCAATACTGCCGCTTTCTCTTGGGTATACCACCCCATAGTAATTTTCTTAAATCGCTCTTCCTTTGGCAAAATATCAATTTTTAACTCTTGTACCCTCATTCGATGCCGGATCAAATCACGAAGAGTAAAACCATAAAAATCTTCTTTACTCTCCAAGCGCAATTCTGAAGGCGTTTTAGATACGAGACAGTAGGTCTTGTCGCCCTGGAGGTCATATTCAAACACGCAGGCCGGCGAGTGCAAAATCGGCATTTTATTGCTTTTAAAAAAACAATAAGCCAGCAGTTCGCGCATGACGTTTTCCGCCGACAATGACCCGAAGCTAATTTTTTTCGTTGTCATCCGCTGATCGCCAAAATCCAACTTTTCGTGGGGAAAATATAAATCTTTAATTGGTTTACACCCTTTTAATTTTAACTTATCTTTCACCAAATAGACTGAACGGCTGCCGATGGCGGTCGCCGCCAGCGCCTCTTTTCCTAGAGACTCAGCAGAGGAAATGATTACCGGCTGTGGAAAAAGTTTAGGAACAGAATTTGACAGGAGGCCTCCGGCTTTGCGCACAATTCCGATCTCAAGATTTGTCAGACACGCCACATTTTGTTTAACAAAATCACGAATGGAGATGACCCGCCCCGAAGTGGGAACTAGATTAACTTTTTTTTCTTGGCGCAAATGAGGAATTATTTTTTCTCGCTCTAATTTCATATTATCTTCTCGCTTTAACAAACTTTTCTAAAGAGATATCTAACTTAATTTTAACTGAATTTTGTAATTTTTTTATATAGGCACCAACATTTTTCTCTATTTTATTAATTGCAGCTCCAGAAACTCTACTATTTTTTTTATTGATTTGGCGAGAAATTTTTTTCATAAATTTTTAATTATTCCAAGTGTGCTTAAAAATCGTCCTATAACTTTAAGTGTTTTTTTCTCCTCATCTATCGCGGGCAAATAGTTACCAATGCTAACGCCGACCACGTCGAAATTTTTTCTTACAAAGTCGGCGATTTCCAGCAATTCTTTGACCCGGATTCCGTGCGGCGTCCGGCACAGACTGGCGCCGCTTTCTTCCGGATCAACGACATCCTGATCAAAATGCACATAAAGTCCGGCTACCGATTCCTTTTTGAATTTTAATTTAACATCTTTTAGAATCTGGGTAATGTTTTTATTAACATCACTCGGAGTATAAATTGAAATGCCGAAATCTTTAAGAAATTCTTTTTCACCAGGATCAAAATTTCGCTGCCCGATCATAACTAAATTTCGGCCACTCAAGGCAACTTGTTTGGAATTTAATTTTAAAAGATCCGGATGCCCGTAGCCAATCATATGGGCAACGCCCATGCCGTAAAAATTACCACTCCGCGTTGTTTGGAGTGTGTTAGCATCGCCGTGCGCATCAAAATAAATCACTCCCAGCTTTTTCTTTCCCATCCCGGCCGCGATTGCCCAAGCTTCCGGGCATACCACCGAGTCATCTCCATGCAAAAGCAAAGCTTTGTCGCCACTCGCGACCACCGAATAAACAGCATTCTCCACTCTTCGCCATAATTTTTTTATTTCCGGAAGATTCTTCATTCTGGAATATCTTTCTTTTTGATGCGCCTGATTTTCTTTTGGCACCGAAACAGTTCGAATTTTTTTAATGAGTTCTTTCCTTTCTGACAATAAACCATCAATTATTTTATCCGGCCCTTTTTCAGTCCCTTTTTGAGGAGCACCCAAATGTGAACGGATTCTAATTACCTGCCACTCGGCCATATTATTCTTTTTTCACCAAAAAATTATTTATCGCAAGATAATCCATCTTGGTGCGTTGGAAGGTTCTGATTGCGTCAAGCGGCGTACAGACAATGGGTTCGTTTTCGTTGAACGAGGTATTAAGTACCATCGGAACGCCGGTTATTCTGTAAAATTCCGACAGCAACAAGTGATATTTTGGATTGATTTCCCTTTTTACTGTTTGAATCCGACTGGTACCATCAACGTGCGTGATCGCCGGCACCAATTCTCTTTTACTCTTCTTGACGGGGAAAGCGAATTCCATAAATTCCGTTGAAACAGAATTACAAATGGTTGGGATCTCGAACCAGTCGGCCGCGTATTCGCTCAGAACGCTAGGAGCAAAGGGCCGAAAAGATTCTCGTTTTTTTATGCGCAAATTCAAGGTCTCTTTCATGTTTCTATCCCGGGGATCAACCAAAAGCGAGCGGTTGCCGAGCGCGCGCGGGCCCCATTCCATTTTCCCTTGGAACCAGCCAATGATTTTACCTGCCGCGAGCAGCTTAGCGGTTTCGGCTGAAATATTTTCCAACTTTTGATAGGTAACCTTTTCTTTTTTCAACGCCGCTTCCACTTCAGCGTCGGAAAATTCCGGCCCCCAATAAGTGTTATCCATCACGAAAGACCGCTGACCAAAATAGGATTCCGACCAAATATAGCCGGCGGCACCGAGCGCGGTACCGGCATCATTAGCCGCAGGCTGAATATACATATTTTTGAATAAACCGCTCCGCATGAGTTCATAATTGGACACGCAATTAAGAGCCACCCCGCCGGCCAAACAGATATTTTCCGCTTTAGTTTTTTTCGCTAAAAATGTGGCCAAATGAATGATCATCTCATTAGTAATAGCTTGCAGCGCGGCGGCGATAGCCTCATGCTCTGGGGTACGCTCAGCGGACGTGGCTAACTTTTTGACGCCGAATAATTTTTCTAAAGGTCCATAATCATCAGCGCGAAAACGCAGAATATCAAGGTCAGTGGTGAATTCTCCTTCCGGTTTGAATTTGACTATTTTTTTGAATTCCGAGGCATATTTTTTCGGATCGCCATACGAAGCCAGCCCCATAACCTTAGAGGCATCATATTCGGAAAAGCCTAAAAATTTGGATAACTTTTCCCACATGAAGCCAATCGAGTTTGGATACACTATCTCTTTAATAACCTGCATCTCATTGCCTTTGCCCAATCCGAGCCAGGTGGAGGTCGTCTCGCCAATCCCATCCACGGTCAAAATGGCCGCCTCGTTAAAGGGGGAAACGTAAAATGCGCTCCCGGCATGAGAAATATGGTGAGGAACCCAAACTATTTTTGGGGATACATCGCAACCTGCAAATTCGCTCAACAATCGCGGTATACTCATCAACTTTCTAAAAAATATCTCCTCGCCCGACCGGCTGCCCCAGTCGCCCTCGACGAAATTTTTGTCCAATCCAATATTTTTTAGACGAGCTTGCGGCTGGAATGAAATACCAATTTTGGCAATCTCGTCGAAATTAATGTCGGCCTTTTTTAGACAAAACTTAATTGATTCCTGCGGCAAAATTTCCGGATTATCAATGAGCGCCGGCTTGCCATGTTTAAGCCGCGTGAATCGTTCCTCCTCCACCGCCGCGATCAACTTTCCATCCTTTAACAGACAGGCGGATAATTCGTGATAGACTGAATTAATACCAAGTATATATGTAGACATAACGCTGTAGCTTGTTAGACGCGGTGCCGTAATTCGTAAATTTTAAATAAAGACTGCTGTATTCCTGACTTTACCGGATGCTGTTCGGTGACGCGCGAAACAGTAAAGCCGTACGCCATGGCCCGTTTGCCGGGATCGTTATCTATACCATGGTTGTTCTCCGCCAAAGTTAACCAAGGTAAAATATACAACGCGTCGGAAGTAGCGAAATGAGGCGCTTCTTCAAAATATTTTCCCAGTAGTTCCGTCCCGCCCAACATCATTTGGGTCCACTCCTTATTCCTAACGGGAAAGTCCGCAAAAAAGGGATGATTAAAAATTTGCACTTCCGCTTTCGGGCGGTCGCCAAAATTATGGAAAAGATCGCTTTGAAAAACCTCACACCGACCTTTCAAATGGAGCTGGTTGATATTGGCTTCAACGTTTGCAACGGCTCGATTATCGATATCAGCCATTAAAACATGGTTTGCTCCAAGCAAGGCCGATGCCAAACCAATAATCCCGGATCCAGCGCCCATATCGGTAACCCGTTTGCCGCGCACTAACTCCGGAAATTGCGCCAGATATTGGATAACCTGTACGCCGGAATTCATTATTTCCGGCGATGCGACGAGCTGATCAACGCGCAGGGCGAGAGTTTTGTAGCCGAATGGCACCTTGACCAGGCCGACGCCCACCTCATTCTCATAAGCGGTTATTTGTCGGCTGATTTGCTCACGTTGTTCCGGATTGAGCATATCGCTAAGAATCAATTTGTTATTGTTTTATAACCAAATTTTAAAAATGTAATAGATTATACTATCAAAAATTTTAGATAATGTCAATTTTGTCGACATAGTATCACCATATTGACAAATTTTGCCTTAAATGGTAATATAAAAATGTTGACGAATTAATCGACATTAATATGGAAAATAATAAGTTGGTCGCTATTCTCTCCGAATTTGGCCTGTCCGAACACGAAGCTGCTGTTTACTTGGCGGCCTTACATTTGGGGCCAACTACAATTTTAAAACTTGCCTACGCAGCGAAAATTAAAAGAACCACCGTTTATTCCGTGGTTGAATCGTTAATTATTAAGGGATTGATGAATAAAATTGTTAAAGGCTTCAAAACTTATTTGGAGTCTCAGCCCCCCGATAAACTTGAAGTGATTTTAACAGAACGCCAGCAATTGCTATCAAAAATCATGCCCGATTTGCAAAGTCTTTACAATTTGAAAGGGGAAGAAAGCACCATTAAATACTATGAAGGCCTTAATGGCGTAAAAACTGTTTACGAAAGCCTCCTGCAAGATGTACGCCCCCATGACGATTATCTCGTTATTTCTTACTTTGAACCTTGGGTCAATCTCGACCCCGATTTTTTTACCGACTTTATCAAACGCCGAGCGAAATTACCGATTAATATTAGACTGCTCCTGCAGGACTCATCAGTGGCTCGCCAGCAAAAAGAAATGGAAAACGCCTTAAATGAAAAAGTCAAATTCTTGCCATCAGGTACTTTGTTCAATACCAATTTAGTAGTTATACCTAAGAGAGTTGTTATACACCAGCTGGAACCTCCGATAATGGCAATTGTGATCGAAAATAAAAATGTCGTAAGTATGCACCAGCAATTATTTGAGATCATCTGGAAATCGATTCCGTAATTGTCGCAAGACTATAAATAGTGTTATACTTGTATTGCTTGTGAACTCATTTAGGGTTTCGCCAATTGTCATTCTGACCCCGCCCTTGGCGGGGGGAGGAATCTTCAAATTATATTGGCGAATTGGTAATAGGAAGATCCTTCGGCTGCGCCTCAGGATGACATTCAAAACTTTTGTTAATTTTTGGCCGCATTGAACCAATTATAGTGATAACCCTGTATGAGTTCTGTTTATCTATAACACTATGAAAAAAATATTTTTCTTCTCTTTACTTAGTCTCTCACTCTTACTGATCACTGCCACGGCAGCCAACGCCAAAACGAGCGGCGCCTGGAATCCATCCGTCCCTGATGGCTACTCTCCTATTAGTTGGGTCTCCGGTCACGGCATCCAAAGCTTTATGAAGGCACCGCAAGGGAACGGCACGATCGACTACCTCACGCTCGTGTATTTGCCTGATAATCTTGTTAATTTTATTTCTTCCTCATCGGCACCGCTCGACTGGGGGCCGGCCGCCGCGCCTTTTGCCGGCACCACGGCGGTACAGGATTGGGCCGTCGCCCGCCTGACGACAGAAGCCGCGAAAGCCTCCGCTCCGGATGCTAAGTTCATTTGGAACGCGCCTTTCTTTAACGAAAATCTGGCAACAACCAACCTGAGTTTAGCGCTCAAAACCACCAGTGCCAGCGGAACAGTTTTCATCACCAGCGGCAGCCGCCCGAACACTGATATGGCCAAGGAACGCCGGACGCTCACCGTTGATAATGCCGAGGGTACCGCGACTATCGGCGATTTTGACGCGGCGGCTTTTTCCACCACTTCGACCGACGACCAAGCGGTGGAAGGTTTTGCGCCGGATATTTTGAAGACTGATGGTAATGGCACAGCCGCTTCGCGACTTTTTCTTGGCGTCGCAGATGATGGCAAGGAACTAGTCATTTATTGCAGCCAGGAAGCCACACCAGATGAAGCCAGTCAGGCACTCGCCGCTGCCGGCGTGGCCACTTCCAGCCAAATGCAGGCGGATGGCGGCGGTAGCGCCACCTGCGGTTATAACCTGCCGGGCCAATATTTTGTCGAGCCGGATCGGACGCTCCCCTACCTGATGGGGGCATTTCCGCTGGTGGAACGAGGCGCTGTCACCGTCGATATTTTAAATGTACGCAGCGGGCCAGGAACAAAATTTGACAAAGTTAATCGCTTGCAAAAAGACGACGCGGTCATAGCGTATGCAGAAAAAAATGGCTGGCTAAAAATCAGCAACTATCAAGACGAATGGGTATCCGCTGATTATATAAAAAATTTGACGCCATAGCTTCAGGCTTGACTCGCGGTCAACTTTTTCGTATGATAGGCGGCGTCTGTCAGGGTAGCTCAGTTGGTTAGAGCGAGGCATTCATAACGCCTAGGTCGGCGGTTCGATCCCGCCCCTTGACACTATGTTCGTTCTTGGTATCGAAAGCTCCTGTGACGATACTTCCGTCGCCCTGCTCGAATGTTCCGAGCGGGGATTTTCTATTCTCAGCGAAAAAACTGCTTCTCAAATTGAGATCCACCAAAAATATGGTGGCGTTGTGCCGGAGATCGCCGGCCGCATGCATGCGGAAAAAATTGTTCCGCTCCTCGAGACGGTGCTCGCCGGACAACCAAAGCCGGAGGCCATCGCGGTGACCGCTGGTCCGGGTCTTGTGACCGGGCTGATTGTCGGCGTAACGGCGGCAGCAACCTTGTCGTACGCGACAGGGATTCCCATCGTGAGAACCAATCACATTGCCGGGCATATTCACTCGGTTGAACTACAAGAAAAGGGGGCTGAGAAAAGTAAAAAACAAATACAATTCCCAGCGCTTGCCCTTGTCGTCAGCGGCGGCCACACGGAATTGGTGCATATGCTAAGTCATACCGATTATGAAATGGTGGGAGCTACCAAAGACGACGCGGCCGGAGAGTGTTTCGACAAGGTGGCCAAGTTACTTGGTCTGCCCTATCCGGGCGGCCCAGAAATTTCTCGCCTGGCAAGTACCGGCAGACCGGATGCCATCAACTTTCCTCGACCAATGCTTGATCAAGATAATTTTGATTTTAGTTTTGCCGGTCTTAAAACTGCCGCTTTATATTGGTTGCGTGAAAACCGGTCAGGTCTCGACTCCCAACCCGACTTCTGTGCGAGCGTCGAGCAGGCTATTGTCGATGTGCTGGTTGAAAAAACAATCAAAGCAGCAGAAAAAGTCCACCCAAAAACAATTATATTGGCTGGCGGGGTAGCCGCCAATAAAAAACTGCGCGAAACTCTTGGAAAGAAAATCCACAACTTCCTTCCTACCTCCTCCTTCCTCCTTCCTGCACTCTCTTACGCCATGGATAATGCCGCCATGATTGCCGCAGCGGGTTACTATTTGGCCGAGCGCGGTAATTTTACCGATTGGCGCGATGTGCGCGTAGATCCTAATTGGAAAATAGCTTAAAATTATTTTTATTACACTCTTGCTATGGGCATAAAAATTTTTTCCGGGTCAAGTCACCCGTTATTTGCCGCCGCCGTGGCGAAAGATTTGGGTGTGCCCGTCTCTGCCGCGACTGTTCTCACCTTCAGCAATGATAATCGATTAGTCAGCATCGATGAAACAGTCCGTGGCGATGACGTCTATGTCATACAAACGAGTACGGCGCCGGTGGACGCTCATCTGATGGAGGGCTTGATGCTCTTACGCGCCCTACGGGATGCCTCGCCAGCGCGAGTGACGGCGGTGCTGCCATATTTCCCCTATGTCCGTTCCGACAAAAAAGATGTCGCTCGCATTTGTTTAACGGCCCGTCTGGTCGCTGATCTCTATGCCACAGCGGGCGCTGATCATGTCGTGACCATGGATTTGCATTCGCCCCAAGTGCAAGGTTTCTTTTCTTTGCCCTGTGACCATCTGATTGCCGGACCGACGATTATCAAATATCTTTCCAGCCATTGGGATCTACGTGATTATGTCCTGGTTGCTGGCGACGCCGGCGCGGCCAAAATGCTGCGTATCTATAGTGATGCTCTGAATCTGCCGGTGGCCATCATGAATAAACGACGAGACAAAAATGACGAGCAGCCCTACATCAAGGGTGTTATTGGCGACGTGGCTAATAAAAATGTGCTGCTCATCGACGACGAAGTTTCGAGCGGCCGGACGCTCATCCGCGATGCGGAATTTTTGATCAAAGAAGCTGGGGTTAAAGAAGTGAATGCCTGTTTGGTACACGCCGTGCTCGGTGGTAATGCCATCTCCGAACTCAATGCTTCACCGATTCACCGCTTCGTCATCACCAACACGATTCCAAGCGAACAAAAAGATTTACGAAATAAAGAAGTTGTCGACGTCGCACCTCTTTTTGCCGAGACAATTCGTCGGATACACGGCAACCAATCGATCCACAGCCTCAACCTGGTGAAATAGGAAATGCCTCCTGCTTGTTACTTCAAGAGCGCCTGCAATTCGTTTTTAAGCGAATCGCTTTCGGCCACCTGATATGATGTTTTTATTTTCTTGCTGCCGACCGAGAGATAGAGGGTTTTTTTACCTGGATATTTTTTGAGAATTGTTTTGATCGCCTCGGCATGCGTTTTCATTTGCAGTGGCGTCAGATCGATGACGAAACCATCATCGCCAAATTGTTGGACTAGTTCCGGTGCCACATAGTCGCGCACCGATTCCTGCGCCAAGCTCCCGGAAAGTTGTTGGCGAAGCGCCAGCATGTTTTCCGGTGTTACTTCATAGGCTTTCTCCACAAACAATTTGTCGTCACCTTCCTCTTCGCTTGTTTTTCCGATCACGCATACTTTTTTGTTTTCGACCCAAACGTCTTTTGTCGCTTCATAGGTGCGAGGAAAAACAAGCAGTTCGAGACTGCCGGTGACGTCTTGGATTGTAACAAAAAGCATTGGCTGGCCGCTTCTGGTGATTTTCTTTTTGGTTTTCTCGATAACGCCGCCGATTACCACCCACTGCTTGCGCCCCTGAGCAGACAACTCGCTGATGGGAAGCAGGATATGCTCGAATTTTTTTTGGATATCGGCAAAGGGGTGCGAGCTGACATAGAGTCCAAGCAACTCTTTTTCCCACTGCAATTTTTCTTCGGCCGTCGAAGACGGAGCGGCAACGAGTCGAACCTGACTCTGCATGGTAAAGCCAGCCCCTGAAAAAAGCGAGGTTTGTTTAGTGGCGGCCTGCTCCTCGCTATCTTTGATAAACGACAATAAATTTTCCATGCTAGCAAGCAGCACACCGCGATCATATCCAAAACTATCCATTGCTCCACATTTAGCTAAACTTTCCAAAGATTTTTTATTAAGATCGCGATCGTGGATTCTCGTCAGAAAATCTTCAAGATTTTTATAGCGGCCGCGTTCCTTGCGTTCTTGATAGACAACTTCAGCAATATGTTCGCCCAAATTTTTAATACCATTGAGGCCAAAACGGATATGGGGTTCCTCGTCCGGCGGCGAAATCATCGCAAAACTTTTGAAACTGGCGTTGACATCGGGCGGCAACACACGAATGTGCATGCGTTCGCATTCGTGAATGATGGGCGGAACCTTGTCGACGTCGCCGCTTTCGGCCGTCAACACCGCGGTCATGTATTGAATCGGAAAATTCGCTTTGAGATAGGCCGTTTGATAGGCCACGACGCCGTAGCTGGCGGCATGAGCTTTATTGAAACCATAGGCTGCGAACGGTTCGATGAGCTCCCATAATCGATGGATTTTTAAATCAGAAATTTTTCCGTAGGTGCGGCAGCCCTTAAAAAATTTTTCCTTTTGTTTGGCCATTTCGGCCGGAATCTTTTTCCCCATTGCTTTACGAAACTTGTCCGCCTCTTCCCAACTATAGCCGGCTAAATGAATGGCAGTCAAAAGCACATCATCCTGATAGACGATCAAACCAAGCGACTGATCGAGATACTCTTTCATGCGCGGGTCAAGATATTCAATCAAATCAGGATTATTTTTGCGACGAATATATTCCGGAATCGACTCCATCGGGCCGGGGCGGAAAAGTGCAACCATGGCCATAATGTCGAAAATGCTGGCTGGCTTCAGTTCTTTGAGGTACCGGGTCATACCCGAGCCGGACAATTGAAACACGCCAACCGTCTCGCCGCGGGCAAGCATGTCGTATGTTTTTTGGTCATCCCATGGCTGCAAATTATAAATATCAATTTTTTTACCTGTGGTTTTTTCAATAATCTCCACCGCGTGTCCGAGAATCGATAGATTGCGAATGCCCAGAAAATCCATTTTCAAAAGACCAGCGGCTTCAACGGTGTGAAATTCATACTGCGTTACTATTTTTTTGCCCGCAACATCATACTGAATCGGAGTAAAATTAGTGAGGGCGGTTGGCGCAATAACGACACCGGCTGCATGGATAGACGTGTGACGCGCGCAGCCTTCAATTTTTTGAGCCAAATCAAGCAGGCGTTTTACCTGGGCATTTTTTTTATATAACGTTTTGAGCTCCGGTTCGAGATCCAGAGCTTTGGCAATCGTCATTTGAAATCCCTGCACACCAAACGGAATCATCTTGGATACTTGATCGCAGAATGAATAACTGTAGCCGAGCGCCCGGCCAACGTCGCGAACGCTGCCGCGCGCCGCCATTGTTCCAAAGGTAATAATTTGTGCCACTTTATCAGCGCCATACTTCCGGGTCACATACGCGATCATGTCGTCACGGCGATCGTCGGCAAAATCGGCATCAATATCGGGAGGGCTCGGCCGATAAGGATTCAAAAAACGTTCAAATGGCAATTTAAAAAGAAGGGGGTTGACCGTGGTAATGCCAAGCGCATACGCAACGATAGAACCAGCGCCCGAACCACGAGTCGTTTCGACAATATCATGCTCGCGGGCATAACGGACGTAATCGGCGACGACCAAAAAGTATGGGGAATAGCCTTTTTTGGTGATGATGTCTAATTCATAATCAACGCGTTGGCGAACCGCATCGGTCACTTCAGTTAACGGGGGAAGCAAACGGTACACCTCATCGCGCAAAAAACTATCGGCGGTCGTGCCAGTTGGTAAATTCAAACTGGGAAAATGCCACTGATTCAATTTTAATTTCAGATTCACGCGATCGGCAATGGCCACCGTATTGGCAATCGCTTCCGGAATGTGTTTGAAACGACTGGCGATCTCCTTACCCGAAGCCAACGAATAATCGACACCCACTTTGCTTGGCCGATCGGGTTCATCGATTGTTCGTCCTTCACCAATGCAATACAAGACATCCTGAGCCTCGGCATCACTCTTATCGATATAATGCACATCGCGCGTCACAACGAGTGGCAAGCCGGTTTCTTTAGACAGTTTGATCAGGGCAGTATTGGTTTCAATCTGACCGGGTAAATCGGGCAAATCATTAAGCTCAAGATAAAAATTATTTTGTCCAAAAATTTCTGCATATTCCAAAGCAATCTTTTTCGCTTTGGCCGGATTCTGTTCTTTAAATAAGGCAAAACCGATTTCGCTTTCCAAACAGCCCGAAAGCGCTACCACTCCTTCGTGATACTGCTTCAGCACTTCATGATCCACAAGCGGCTTCCCGCGGTTGCCTTCGAGATGCGCAAATGAAACTAAACGTTTTAAATTCGTGTAACCGGTCATATCAAGCGCCAGGAGCACCAGGTGGAACTGCTTGCGGTCAAGTTGATTTTTGTCAGCCAAGGAAAATGGCGTTACATATACTTCCGTACCCAAAATCGGCTTGATCCCGGCTTTTTCACAGGTCTGATAAAATTCGATCGCGCCATACATGTTGGCATGATCAGTCAACGCCAAGGCCGTGGCTCCTTGCTTTTTCGCCGCTGCTACTAATTCATCAATCTTCGGCAAGGCGTCGAGCAGCGAATAATGGCTGTGGACATGTAGATGGACAAATTCCATATTCAAAAAACACTTTGGCCCTATCTTACCTTAAGACATTATATAAATCAATTCTTAGATATATTGTTTTTTTCTACCAACATGCTACTATCGATTTATATGTCGACTCTCCAAGAGACGCTTGAGTCTCTGCGTTCAGGCAAAATGATTATCTTGTGCGATGACCAGTCACGAGAAAATGAAGGTGACCTGGTTTTGGCGGCTGAGTTTGCCACTCCTGAGCGTCTTAATTTTATCATTCATGAGGCCTCTGGTCTGGTCTGTTTGGCTATGGCCCCGGCCCTGGCCGACAGATTAGAGCTGCCGCTCATGGTGTCAGAAGAACAAAATAATGCTCCTCACCAAACTGCCTTTACTGTTTCCATTGATGCTCGAAATGGAATAACAACAGGCATCTCGGCAGCCGATCGCGCCCATACCATACGGCTCGCCGTCCAAGATGACTCCGGCCCAGCGCATTTTATTCGTCCTGGTCACATTTTTCCGCTGCGTGCTCATCAAGGCGGCCTGGCAAGGCGACGAGGCCATACAGAAGGAGCGATAGAATTAATGCACTTGGCAGGTCTTAAGCCAGCCGCTGTAATTTGTGAAATAATGAATCTCGACGGCACTATGGCGCGCCAAGTTGAGCTTGAACAATTTGCCAAAAAATATCACCTACCAATCTTCGCCATTGAACAACTGGTAAATCAATAAATTAAAAACCGCACGTTTCACACATGCGGTTTTTATTATCCGAGATAATCTAGCGGTGCATCCTGGCCGCGGTTTTTTTCATTTTCTTGGCGGTTGCCTCGACAGCACGATCAACGGCATTTTTGGCACTATGGTCAAAATCTGACGTCATTTCTCCGATCCACTCTTTGGCCTTTCTACTCACTGCTTTCTTAACCAATCCGCTTACTCCGCTCCCGGCCAGCGTTAAAAGATTAGAAATGTGTTCCACCTTCGTGCGGATATAACCGATCGTTTCCGTTAATTCATCCAAGCGGCTGCGAAGTTCTTCGATAATTTTGTTGGCGTTACGCAAAATGCGCATGGCATAATACAAAAGCCAACAGACAAAAACCGTCAGCCAGACGATACAAATGGCAATCACCAAATAAAGAATCTGTTGCGTTGAAGTTAACATACCACTCCTCATTAAAAAATAAACTAAAAGTAGTATACCACATTTCCACCTTCACCGCCTAGCGCCGAATGGCTGCGCCAAACTTCTCTGCAAGCATTTCGATAACTTTCTCTTCGGCTCTCGCCACTTCTTCATTCGTTAGAGTGCGTTCCGGAGAAGAAAAAATGAATTGGTAACCCATACTTTTTTTGCCAGCCGGCACGGCGGACCCGGCAAAGACATCAAACAACTCAAAACGATCAAGGAGTGGATCAATTTTTTGCAAAGCATCGCTAATGTCGGCGTGGCTTGTTTTCTCATCAACAATAAAAGCGATATCACGCTTCACTTCCGGAAAAGAGCTAATTGGTTTGAAAGTGGCCCGATGATGCAACTCTTTTTCGGCGAGTGCGGAAAGATTGAGCGTAAAAACTCCAATTCGCCCCTCTATTCCAAAGGCTTCGCTTACTCGCGGATGAATCTCATGAAGAGTGCCTACTACCCGCCCCTCAGCGGCGATCAAAGTCAAACGAGAAGGGTGCTCCCAAGGTTCAACCTTGTCTGCCGCCTTCGTCGCCCATTGAATAGCCAGACGGGCAAAAATTCTTTCCGCGGCGCGGCGCGCTTCCCAAAAGGGAGCAGTTTTATCTTTACTGCTAACGACGAGGGTTAACATGCTATCCTGCCCTGGCAAAAATTCATTGCCCTTAATGGCAGCACTTTCTCCTTGCTCATTTTTTCGAAAGACTTTGCCAATTTCAAACAATTTCAGTTCACCACGCTCAGGGTTGTTACTTTTGATATTTTCCAAAAGATTTGGCAGCAGATTGCGTCTCAGATATGGTCTTTCTTCTGAAATTGGATTGTTGAGTTCCAGATAGTTACCAAGTTCATCACCAATATTTTTTATCTCAGCGAGGCTCACGAAAGAATAATTATAACTTTCTGTATACGCCAATTCACGCACAAGGATATCACGAAGGGTGCGTTCCAACTCGTGCTCCTTTGCCTCAGTCGGAGGATTAATCGGAAAACTGGGCAGCACGGAGGGAATGTTGTCGTAGCCATACAGACGAGCGACTTCTTCGACAACATCTTCTGCCCGGGCAACATCTTTGCTGGCGCGCCAACTGGGAATGGTAACTGAAAAGTTTGTTTTGCTCTCCCGGACGCCGAAACCGAGCCGGCCTAAACTGGAGACAATACTTTTTGCCGGAATCACGGTTCCTAATTTTTTGGCAAAAAATTCACGAGGGATATGAAGCGGTCCAGTGAAAAGATGAAATTTTTTCTCATCAACAATCCGACTGACAACCCGGGCGGTTGGACATAATTTCTGAACCAAAGCGACCGCCTGTGCCAAGGCCAACGAACACAAATTTGGGTCAAGCGATTTTTCAAAGCGAGCGGATGAATCAGTGCGGAGACCAAGCTTGGTGGAAGTGCGACGGATGCTGGCAGCATTAAAATTGGCCGATTCCAACACGATTTCTGTTGTTTCAGGAGAGATGCCGCTTTCGAGCCCCCCCATTACGCCCGCAATGGCTAAATTTTTTTCTCCATTGGTAATGAGCAGCATGGAAGAATCCAGCTTGCGTTTTTGTTCATCCAAGGTAATAAATTCTTCCCCCTCTCGCGCAGTTCGCACCACAATTGTGGGCGCTTTTGATTTTTTGCCTGCCTGCCGCCTGTCTGTCCGGTAGGCAGGGTAGGCAAGGCTCTTCACTTTTAAGCGATCAAAGGCGTGCATGGGCTGGCCAAGATCTAGCAATATGTAATTGGTGACATCCACGATATTGTTGATCGGACGGAGGCCAACAGCGCGCAATCGATTCTGCAGCCAGGACGGCGACGGGGCGATCTGAACACCATTGAGCGCCACGGCCATATAGCGCGGGCACGCCAGCTGATCTTGAATTTTTACCGTGAGCATGTCCGCACCGCCTTTTATTTTTGGTGCAGTGATTTTTTTCAAAGTGCCTTTGAACAACGCCGCCACCTCGCGAGCTAAGCCAAAGTGTCCCCAAAGATCGGGACGATTGGATAACGATTTATTATCAATCTCCAAGATCGTGTCATCAAGAGCCAGCGCTTCTGCCAACGGAGTGCCCGGTTTAAAATTAAAACTTGATAACTCAACAATTTCTTTTTCATCTTTTTTCGGGAATACGTCGAGGAGCCCAATTTCATCGCTCGCACAAATCATTCCTCGCGACTCTATGCCTCGGATTTTTACCGGCTGCAATTCAACTGGGTCTCCCTCGCCGTGCCAGACTACCCGGGCGCCTACTTTGGCCACTGCCACCAACATGCCCTCAGCAACATTACTGCCACCGCAAACAATCGCCAGTTTTTCTTTCCCAACATCTACTTGGCACAATTTTAATTTATCCGCGTTCGGATGCTTTTCTGCTGATAAAATTTTTCCGACGACGATATTCTCCAAATTTTCTCCCTGGCGCGTCACCTTCTCCACCTCAACGGTGGCTAACTTTAATTTCTCCGCCACGGCTTCGGGCGTTACCGAAGGAGGAAGTTTAACGTAGTCTGTAAGCCAATTGAACGAGATGAGCATATTAAAACTGTTCCAAAAATTTCATAGAACCACTTTCCAATAAACGGACATCGTTAATGCCATACTTGAGCATAACGAGCCTCGTTAGCCCAAAGCCGAAAGCAAATCCCTGATATTTTTCAGGATTAATACCACCGGCTTCCAAGACATTGGGATGGACCAGGCCGGCGCCGAAAATTTCCAGCCAGCCAGAATTTTTGCAGACTCGGCAACCTTGCCCTGCGCAGAGCGAACAGGTCACTTCCCCACGGACGCCCGGCTCCACGAAGGGATAAAATTTCGGCAGTAAGCGCATTTTAGTTTGCGGGCCGTATAAATGCTGCGCTACCGCTTCTAATGTTGCTTTGAGATGAGAAAAGTTAATCCCCTTGTCTAGGACAAGGCCTTCCAGCTGATAAAAGGTGTGCTCGTGACGAGCGTCGGTCGCTTCATTGCGAAAACATTTACCCGGAACCACAATACGGAGCGGCGCACCATATTTTTGCATGGCACGAATCTGCACTGGCGAAGTCTGCGTGCGCATCAGCCACTCTGGATGATCTTTGATATACAAGGTGTCTTGCATATCGCGCGCCGGATGGTCAGCCGGAATATTAAGAGCGGTAAAATTGAAGTAGTCGCTTTCGAGTTCCGGCCCATCCACTACCATAAAACCCATCGAGGTGAAGAGATCTTCCAGCTCCCTTTGCACCAGCGTAAGCGGATGATAATGACCAACAGTGGCCCCGGGCAGCGCTGGCTGCGTGACGTCAAGACGCTCACCGGCGAGCAAATTGCTCCAGGCGGCTTCCGAAAGTTCGGCATGCTTCTCACGTAACGCTTGTTCGATTGCTTGCTTCAGCTGATTAGCGGCCTGGCCAAACTGTTTGCGCTCTTCGCCCACAGTCTTTTGCAGTTCTTTCATTATCTCAAGCATGACGCCGTTTTTTCTCCCCAACCATTTTGTCTCCACTTTTTCTAGTTGCGTTTTATCCAGCGCCGCTTTAATTTCGGCCACAGCTTCCACTTGTTTTTTTGTTATTTCGTCAAACATATATTAAAGAACTCGTTTGAACCAAGCCAGTATTTCGCTATGAAAAGTGCCCACGTCATGGATAGTAATAGCCAAGACTAAAAGCATCAGGACGGCAAAGCTGATCGCATGCACCAGCCGTTCCGTGCGAGCAGCAACGGCCTGGCGGCGAATTTTATTAATAATAACAAACAGAAGACGGCCGCCATCCAATGCCGGAATGGGTAAGGCATTCAGAATCGCCAAGTTAAGTGAGAGGAGCGCCATAAATTGAAGTACATACACAGCGCCAAGATGCACGGCTTCGCCGGTCATTACTGCTACTCCAACCGGCCCTGACACTTCACTGGCGACACCGACACCGGAGAATAAGCCTTTGATTAAATACCAAAAGGCCAAAATGGTTTCTTTAAAATAGACTCCAGTGGTTATAGTTCCGTGATACGCGGCCTGGTACCAGGGATAGCGCAGCATCACCACCTCGGTTAAAGCAACACCAATTCCACCCTTGCCGGTATCAGGATAAATGGCCGGATGCAATTTCACTGTGAGGAGCTGCTGACCCCGCTCAAACGTAAGCGAAATTAAACTGTTCTTGTGCGTCTCAACATATTGCTGCAAATCGGTAACTGTTGGATGCTGTAAATTGTCCACTTGTTCGATGACGTCACCTGGCTGGATCCCGGCGCTCGCCGCTGGCATGCCGGCTACCACCTGCACAATTTGTAAGTTCGCCCCGGCTGGTACTGCTTGACCTGGCGCCAAGGCTTCAGGCAAACCGATCATGTAGGCGACAGAAAGCAGAATAACGGCCAAAAGAGCATTCATAATAACGCCGGCCAACAGCACACTCGCTTTCTGCCACGGTTTTTTACTGACAAAACTATCTGCTTCCGCGGCGACATCAGCATCGCCATCTTCTCCTTTAATGCGGACAAATCCGCCGAGCGGAATTAAATTAATCGAATAAAGAGTGGCCGGATCGGGGGTGACTTCTTTATTGCCAAAAACCCACTCCCAACCTTTTTTATTTTTTAATCGTCGAATGCCGATAAGCCGTGGCGGAAAACCAAAACCAAATTCTTCGACGCCAATTTTGTTCAAACGGGCAACAATAAAATGTCCCCACTCATGCGAAAGTACGAGGACTGCCAAAATTGCAATAAAAACCAAGAGAGTCAGCATACTTCTATTCTTCTACTGCCGTTAAATTTTTTAAGACTGCTTCATTATCAAGGCCAACTACGACCTGCTCATGCGTGGCAACATTTTCAAAAACAATATATTTTTTGTCTTCAGCCGGTCCTAATATTTTATACCTTGTTCCTTCACTATCACTATCAGATTTTTTTATTTTCCCCACAACAATATCACCCTTCTTTTTTTTGCGCCATTTTTCCATGCCCTCCCAGGGACGCAAGGCTTCACTTCTGGTCTTTTCACCTTTTTCCATAAAATAATTTATTTATATGATTCGACTTGTTTTTTTATCGCTTTTATTATATACTAAAGCGACAAAAAAGCAACTTTCTTGCTTGTTTAAATTTCATTTTATATGACGTCCGGAACTATTTTTTTAATCATTCTCATTCTGCTCGTTCTTTGGCTCGTGGTTACTTATAACAGTCTCATTCAAGGAAAAAACCGCGTGGCGGAGGGCCTCAGCGATATCGATGTCCAGCTCAAACGCCGCTATGACCTGATCCCCAATCTGGTCGAAACGGTCAAGGGGTATATGACCCATGAACACGACACGCTGACGCAAGTGGCCGTCGCTCGGACCGCCGCTATGACGGCCAACCAAAATCCGAAGGCGACATTGGCCGAGAAAGAAGCAGCGGAAAATCAACTGTCGAGTACTCTCAAGACGCTGTTCGCTGTCAGTGAGAATTACCCCGATTTGAAAGCCAGCCAAAATTTCTTGGACTTACAAAATGAGCTCACTGACACGGAAAATAAAATTCAAGCCGCTCGCCGTTTTTACAATGGCATGGTGCGCGACTTCAATACCAAACTGCAAAGTTTCCCCACCAATCTCTACGGCTCCATGCTTCACTTTACTCCCTACGACTTCTTTCAAGCCGAAGCTGCCGAACGTCAGGCCGTCAAAGTGTCATTCAAGTAGCCTATGTACCAACAAATTGCGGCCAACAAACGCCGCTCGCTTATCTTGATAATGCTCACGATCGCTTTTTTAATTGGTCTTGGCTATGTGTACAGCCAGGCGATGGGCGACCTGAGTTACAGCGGCGTTTGGATTGCTATTATCGTCGCTTTTTTTATCACCGGCATCTCTTATTTTTGGGGGGATAAAATTGCGCTCAGTGTGAATGGCGCCAAGCCACTGACCGAAGCAGAGAATCCAACCATATATCACCTGGTTGAAAATCTCTGTATCGCTTCCGGTCAGCCAACACCGGCTATCTACATTATCAACGACCCGGCGATCAACGCCTTCGCGACCGGCCGTAAACCAATGATGGCCTCAATCGCCATTACAAGTGGTGCTCTCCAAAAATTGGACAAATCCGAGCTCGAAGGCGTCATTGCTCACGAACTGTCGCACGTGCAAAATTACGACATGCGTTTTATGACCTTAGTGGCCGTTTTGGTCGGGGCCATCTCGCTCCTGTCGCATTTTTTCCTGCGCGTGGAATGGTTCATGGGCGGACGCCGCAGTGATAATCGCGATGGGAATCAACTCGCTCTCATATTTATGTTTGTCGGTGTTGTGCTGGCGATTCTATCGCCCCTGATAGCCCAATTGATTAAAATGGCAATCTCGCGACGGCGCGAGTATTTGGCTGATGCTTCCGGCGCCCTTCTAACGCGTTATCCAGCTGGCTTGGCTGGAGCGCTCGAAAAAATCAAAGCTGACGCTCTGCCGATGAAAAACGCCGCGCCAGCCACCGCTCACCTCTATTTAGCCAACCCCTTCAAATCTGGCTCATTCGCCAATCTTTTTTCCACGCACCCGCCGCTTGAAGAGAGGATCAAGCGACTGCGCGAAATGGCGGTGTAATTAGATGAAATTTTAAACCTTCAAAAGCTCCGTCAATTCCGCTACTTTTTCTTTCATTACTTGCTCCGTCGTCGCTTCAAGATTCAAGCGTACAAGCGGTTCGGTGTTACTACAGCGAACATTCAACCACCCCCAATCAAACTGCAGCCAGATGCCGTCGAGGTGTGATACCTTCTTAGCAAGCGGAGCATATTTTTTTTCGATTTTTTCAAGCGCAGCATCTTTGTCGGCGATGGTAAAATTGATTTCGCCGGAATGAAAATATTTTTGTAGCGGCCTGAGCAGCTCACTCAGTTTTTTGTTCTCTCGCGACAGGCGCTCGGCAACATACAAAAAGGAGAGGTCGGAAATTTCCACGTTGCCCAGATCGCCGAAGTACAAATGCAGCGACAATTCGCTAGCAAAGGCAGCTTTGGTATCAAGCATCTTCTGACGAATATTCACGTAACCGACTTTGGTCATTTCCGAACGAGCACCAGCGGCCTCCCAAACTTCGGGCACGATCCGGCTGGAACGCAAATCGTAGAGTAAAAGACTCTTCGGATGGCGACGAAGAACTTCGAGACCGACCAAGGCACCGACAAATGAAGCACCGACGACTGTCCCAGTTTCGTCAACAAGACCGATGCGGTCACCGTCGCCGTCGAAAGCGAACCCGAAGTCAGCTTTGGTTTCCAGTACTTTTTTTTGCAAATCCCTGAGGGTTTCAACTTTGAGCGGATTGGCCTCATGATGCGGAAAGGTTCCGTCAAGAGTATCATAGAGGTACACCATTTTGAACGGCAAGGTAGAAAGCAGCTTGGTCAACGTCAAACTGCCCATGCCATTTCCAAAATCGACCACCACTTTAAGCGGTCGCAAAACGCTCGCATCAATGCGATCCAGCACGGCTTTTTGATACTCAGGATACGGATCGGAGCTCGTGACTACCCCGTGAGCGGACGTGGATTCAAATTGTTCCGCAATAATCAAATCGCGTATGGTGCTAGTTGGAACACCCAACCCATTGGCGCGAATTATTTTAAAACCGTTATATTCGGCCGGATTATGGCTGGCGGTCACGTTGATGCCGCCAAGACACGGGGAATTAGTACAAACAAAATTGAATAATGGCGTCGACACCAAACCAATACTCACAACGGAAATACCGCTCTCCGTCAATCCACGAATGACGGCCGCTTCATATTCTTCGCTTGTCGGACGCATATCATGACCAACCACTACTTTTTTATCTGCGATATTGGCCTTTTCTTGAAGAAGTAGAGTGGCATAAGCACGACCGATATTGTACGCCAAGTTAACTGACAATTCACTCCCCACGAGGCCCCTAATATCATAGGCCTTAAAGATGTGATTAACGACGTTCATATAAAATAAAATTATTTTGACGTTGTTCTTAAAATAGTATACTATAGTAAGCAAATTATGCAATAAATATGAACTTACTTGACCGATTTTCTAGCCATCTACGCGATTGTCTCGCTCGCAGCATTCATCTGGCCGCCGAGCTCAAAAATCCGACAGTGGAACCAATTCATCTTTTTTTTACTATCGCCCATCAGAAAGGATCGGTGGCAACGGAAATAATTAGCCGTTTCAAAATTCCTTCAAAAACCTTAGAAGAGGCGATTTTACGCTTGCCGATTAAACCGGACAGCGTTTCCGGAGGGCTAACCCGCGAGCACGTTCTGACACCCTTGTCGCTGACCACCAAAGCAGCTTTGGAAAAAGCGATGATCATCGCCGAACAAAATCGACATAACTATATTGGCACGGAGCATCTTTTGACAGCGCTCGTTGGCTTGAAAGACGAAAACATTGATTCAATTATTCAAAGCAGCGGCGTTACTACGCTCGATCTTAAAAAACAACTCGATACTGTTCTTGCGAATGCTTCACATTTTCCCAAACTTAATGAAGTGAATGAAGTGGTTGAACGCTTGGAAGAAGTGGGAGGAGAAGGCCCAGCCCCGGAAGTGATGCCACCGCTGCCAAAAAACAAAAAAGGGCACCACAAGGAGTCAGCCTTGGAATTTTTTGCTACGAATCTTACCAACTCTGAGGTACAAAAACACATTGACCCCGTGATCGGACGCGACCGGGAAATCGAACGAGTAATTCATATCCTTTGTCGACGGACAAAAAATAACCCTCTTCTTCTCGGCGAGCCGGGCGTGGGCAAAACCGCCATTGTTGAAGGGCTGGCCAAGCGTATTCTTTTGGGCCAGGTTCCCGACGTTCTGCTTTCGAAAAAAATTTATGCCTTGGACATGGGCCTCTTGATTGCTGGCACAATCTACCGCGGCGAATTTGAAGCGCGCCTCCGGCAGGTGATTGAGGAGGCAGTCCGTGATCCGCATATTATTTTATTTATCGATGAGCTGCATAATATCGTCGGCGCTGGTTCGAACCAGGGCACGATGGACGCCGCTAATATTTTGAAACCGCCACTTTCACGGGGTCAGATTCGCTGTATCGGCGCAACGACGCCAAGTGAATATAAAAAATATATCGAGAATGACGCCGCCCTTGAGCGGCGCTTCCAGCCAGTAATAGCCAACGAACCGACGGCCGAAGATACCGTTTCAATTTTAGAAGGCATCAAAGAAAATTACGAAAACTATCATCATGTCAGCATCAGCCAAGAGGCAGTCAAAGCAGCGGTTGATTTATCGCTGCGCTACATCACGAGTAAATTTTTGCCTGACAAAGCCATCGACCTTCTAGATGAAACAGCTGCCGCCAAACAACTTTCAAGCAAGTCGACAACACACGACAGTAAAATATCACGGCTGGAACGGCGGCTTGAAAAAATTATTTTAGCAAAGGAAAATGCGGCGCAGAGTGACAAATTTGATGCGGCGGTAAAATTCAAAAAAGAAGAAGAGACACTCCGGGCAGAAATTAAAAAAATGGTGGCGCACGGCAAAACCAAAAAAGTAAAATATGTTGCTGAGGTCAAACCAACCGATGTGGCCGAACAAGTAGCAAAAATAATTGGCACCACCCCGGCTGAACTGCTGCGCGATTCAACCGAGGAACTCGTTAGCCTAGAAGAACGTCTGCAAAAATATGTTATTGGCCAAGATGACGTGGTGAAGGAAGTCAGCCGGCTCATTCGCCAGGCAAAACTTGGTCTTTCCAATCCTGAACGACCGCTCGCTTCAATGCTATTTGTCGGGCAAAGCGGTGTTGGTAAAACCGAACTGGCCAAAGCCTTAGCAAACGTGCTCTATGGCAGCGAAGGTGCCCTGATCAAACTTGATATGAGCGAATTTAGCGAAGGTTTCGCTGTCTCGAAGTTGCTCGGCTCCCCCGCCGGGTATGTCGGCTACAAAGAAAGCAACCAATTCAGCGACAAAATCAAATTGCATCCTTACTCCGTTATTTTATTGGATGAAATCGACAAAGCGCACAAGGATATTATTAAATTGTTGCTGCAAATGATCGAAAATGGCACCATTACCGATTCTGCCGGCAAAAAAATATCGCTGCGGCATGCTATCATTATTTTGACGACTTCCTTTGGTGCCGATATCATCCATAAAGGATCATTAGGCTTTGGCGGACAACTCGAGTCGAAAAATAATCGCAGCCAGCTGATCGAAAAATTAAAAGAATTCTTTTCGCCGGAAGTTATCAATCGGCTTGACCTCATTGCCCTTTTTTCACCTTTGAGCCAAACGACTTTGGCCCGCATCGCCGCTTTGGAACTGCAACGATTTAACGAACGCCTGCTTCCCTACCATACCAGCGTTCTATCTGATGAAACGATCCTCAAGTGGATCGTCAATCAACTGCCAAAACAGGAAAGCGGCGCGCGTGAAGTCAGACGTTTCTTGCGCAGCCACGTTGAACATCTGTTCTCCGATATTATTTTAAAAAAACACATTAAGAAAAAATATACACTGACTGTTTCGCATGATATCTTGGAGGTGAAATAAGGGTTCGCACAGCCGACGCGTATTTAACCGCGATTATCTTATGCCAACACCAGCCGAATGGCTACAAAATCGTCTCGCCAGCCGAGCGGATAAATCGCTTACGGCGGCGTTTGGAATGTCTAAATTAGGGGCGGATCAGGCGAAAAATGTGGCCGCTTCTCTTGCCCAGGAACGGCAACGCCTAGCTAGAGCTGATAATTCAGAACTGCCGGCCGGATCGCCGCCCTCCGCCGGACTAAACGAACCGGCCCTGACCAGAGCCGACCAGCCGGAAACAGCCAATCGAGCGCAACAGCCATCTCAAGAGGAACAAGAAGAGGAACCGGGAGGAGGCTTAACTGGACAACAATTGAATGATTTAGGTAACGGAATGAACACTTTAAGAAGCGACCTTGGCAACGACATCAAAAGTCAAGCCTCGACAGGCAAACTGAAGCAAGACATGTCGAGTAACGTTGAGTACGCCAAAGAAGTCATCAGAAATCGTCTGAATGTTAAAAAACGCCTACAAAACGACATAAAAAATTTTAAAGAAGATCTACGTGACAATCTTCAGGAACTAACTAGTCTTCGATCGTGGGGCATGCGAATCTTAAGAAGAATTCCCGGCATTGGCACGATGATCAATATGTTCGAACAATATTTAAATAAAGATATCCAAAAGGCTATTAACCTCTTGGAATTTATCAAGCGCCGCTTAAAAAATGTCGAGTCTGTTCTTGCCGAAGTTGATGCCGTCAAACATTGGCGCGCCATCATTACCATCGGGATTATACCCATAATTATAATTATTCTGGCGGTTATCCTTTCGCCCCTCTTGTTTATTATGCTATTTGTCTACGCCGCCATTCCGACTCTTTTTAGCCCAATGGCCAGGAAGGTCCAAAGTTTTATAAAAACAAACATTGACCCACTTTTAGAAAAACTTAATAAAAAAGTACGACAACAGCGAAGACGATTGGCCGCCCAAGTCAAGACACAACAATTAAATGCCGCCGCCGAAGCAGAACAACAACAAGCGCAGGTTGAGGCCAGTCAAATTGAGGCCGAGGCGGCCTAAACTTACATACAAAAAAATCTTTCTTCAACTCTTCACTTTTCATCGTATGTCCCCCACTTTAAAACGTATCTTACTCTTTGTCCTTCTTTTTGCCCTTGCCGCTCTCCTTTCTCTGGCTCTTTATTTTGCTTTCCGTCAGGCCCTACCAAGCGCACCGACTCCGTCTCCGACCGCGACGACTGCTCCTTCGGGACAATTGCCACCCGCCGGAGAGCGCGTTCCCGGCGCCGGGGTTGCAACCACTACCGTCCAGGCCTTGCCCATTGGGCAGCCGAGCAGCGGGGTCACGCCTCCGAGCTACTACCAGCCACAAGTTGTTTCGCAGCTCAATTCCACGTTATCGCTCTTTCCTTCCACTGCCGGCAACGGCGCCACCCGCTACTACGACGCCAACAACGGAAAATTCTACCAGATACTGTCGAACGGTTCGACTCAGGCTCTTTCGGGTCAAATTTTTTATAACGCCCAAAATGTCACCTGGGCAAAATCGGCTAATGAAGCGGTGATTGAATACAGTGATGGCTCAAAAATTTTATATAATTTTGACACCCAAAAACAAGTGACTCTACCAAATTTTTGGCAAAATTTTTCTTTTTCTCCGAATGGCAACCAAATTGCCGCTAAAAGTATTGGTTTATCCACGGACAATCGCTGGCTGGTGACTGAAAATTCTGACGGCAACGGCACACAGCTTATTCAACCCCTCGGCGACAACGCCGATAAAGTTATCGTTGACTGGTCGCCGAGCCGCCAGACGGTAGCCTTGTCACAAACCGGCGCGGCGCAAACGGGCGTTGACAATAGCCAGGTACTTTTCATTGGTTTAAATAATGAAAATTTCAAAGCCACAAACGTACCAGGCCTTGATTTTCAACCGCAATGGTCACCAACTGGCCAGCAACTTCTCTACAGCGTTGATAACGCCGCCAGTGATTTCAAACCAACGCTTTGGATCGTTGACTCCTACGGCGACTCGATTGGCAACAATCGTCGCAGTTTAGATCTCAATACCTGGGCCGATAAATGCGCTTTCCAAAATGACTCCACCCTTTACTGTGCCGTTCCGCGCTCCCTCCCGGAGGGAGCGGGCATTGAGCCGGCTGTAGCCGCCGGCGAACCGGATGATCTCTACAAAATCGATTTAAAGACCGGGTTAAAAACTCCTATCCCTCTGCCCTCTGGACAAGATTTTACCTTCGATACTATTTCATATAATGCCGCCAACAACTCTCTCAATTTTACCGATAAAAATATTGCCGGCCTTTTCCAAGTTAATTTATAGTTTTTCGTATGCATCCAGCCTCAAAAAAATTGCTGCTGCTTTTAGCCGGGCTTGTTGTTATCGTCGGATTTCTGCTCGTCAACCAGATTCAGCAGGCGTTTTCTATCACAACAACTCCCGTAACAAAACCACTTATCAGCCCAGAAGCGATGTGGCTGCCGACGACTACAACCGATCCGGTTCTTGGCAACCCGGGGGCACCGACCGTCATCAATGTCTTTTTGAGCTTTGGCGACAGCGCTTCGCAAAAATTATTTACCACCCTGAGCGCCTACGTGAACGCCCATCCGACTGACGTCCGTTTGACGTGGGGAGACTACCCAAAAAGTTCGCTCTTCTTCGGCAATCAAAATTTGGCGCACCAAGCGGCCTACTGCGCCCGGCAGTACAACCAATTTTGGCCGTTCGTCAACGCGCTCTACTCCGGCGGCGCCACCGACGAAGCTGGTTTAAAGAAAATTGCCACAGCACTCCACTTGCCTCTTGACGCCTGGTGGGCCTGCACGACCAA